>NZ_RZRY01000497.1:0-4800 GCF_003998035.1 Mesorhizobium sp. M2A.F.Ca.ET.039.01.1.1
CCGAACGCTACAGGTGCCTGACCGGCGCCCAGGTCGCGGTTCCGGCGATCTTCGAGAATGCGGCGACGGGCGACAAGGCGGCGCTTACCGTGCTCGACGAAACGGCGCGTTACCTGGCGCAAGGCATTGCGGCGATCGCCGCCGTCGCCAATCCCGAGAAGATCATACTGGGAGGTTCGATCGGCCTCAGGCCGGAGATCCTCTCGCGCGTCAAGGACTTGATGCCGCTGTGCTTCCCCTACCCCGTCACCGTCGAGGCCGGCGAGCTGGGCGCGCGCGCCGCGCTGATCGGCGCGGCCGCCATCGGTCTCGGCCAGTTGCACAATACGCTGTTCGGCGTCGACGCGCCGGACGGCCGGATCTCTCTCCCCACCGCCCAGGCGGCTGCCTTGAAGGAGGTCGTGCTTTGACCGCAGATATCCTGACCAGGCTGCGTGCCGCTCTCGATCCCGACCAGGCGCTGGCGCTGTTCAGGAGCGCGATCGGCCGCGAAAGCATCACCGGCAACGAAGCGAATTTCGTCGGCTTCCTTGAGGCGAAAATGCGCGAGCTTGGGCTGAACGGCCTGAGCCGGGCGGATTTCCTGCCCGGCAGGCCGAACATCTGGGGCGAACGCAAGGGTGCCGGCGATGGCAAGCGCCTGCTCTTCATCGGCCACACCGACACCGTTCATGTCGACGGCTGGCGGGAGCATTGGGCCGGCACCGAGCGCGAGGACCCGTTCGGCGCGCCCATCATTGACGGGGCGGTCTGGGGCCGCGGCTCCGGCGATCTGAAGGCCGGCATCACCGCTTCGCTGGCGGCGCTCTCGTTGCTCGACAAGGCCGGCATCCGCCTCAAGGGTGATGTGGCCTTCGCTTTCGTCGGCGACGAGGAGAGCGGCCAGCCCGGCACCGGCGTCTCCGCCGGCATCAAGCATTTCGTCGGCCGCATCGAGGCCCGCGAGGTCGCGGCGCCCGACTTCACCGTCTATGTCGAGCCGACGCGGCTTGCCGTCAACGCCGCGCAGATTGGCTTCTTCATCACCGACATCACGATCACCGGCAAGTCGGCCTATTTCGGCGTGCCGGAGCTCGGCAAGGATGCGTTGCGCGCCGCTCATGCCGCCATGACGGCGCTGTGGAGACACTCGGACGAGGTAGCGGCCCGGGCCGAGCACAAGCTCACCGGGCGCGGCTTCTTGCTGATCACCGGCCTCACCGGCGGCGGCTATATCGCCGTGCCTGAGCGATGCACACTGTCGCTGATCCGCAAGCTCCTGCCGGGCGAATCCCTCGACACGGCCGCCGCCGAGATCGAGGCCGCCGTGCGCGGCGCCATCACCGATCCCGAGATCACCGTGGAGTTCGCCTATCCGGCCGGACGCGATCACAGGCTGGGCGGCACCTCCGCCGAGATCGACGAGACGCGCGCCGAAGTCGCCATGCTGTCGCAATCGATGGCAGGCGCCATGGGCGGCCGCGGCGTGATCGAGGGTGCGCCCTTCTGGTCGGAATCGTCGTTCTTCGTCAACCGGTTGGGCATCCCCGCCGTCTATTGCGCGCCGGGCGACATCCGCAACTGCCACACCTTCGAGGAGCACGTCGACGTCGAGGAATACCTCGCCGGCATCGTCGGCTTCGCAGCCTTCATGGCCCGCTATTGCGGCGTGGCCGATTGAACGACCAACGAAGCAGAATGGGAGACTAAAAACATGCTGATGAAGAAATGGATTGCCGCATTGGCCGGCGGATTGATGCTCGCCAGCGCCGCCGCTCACGCGCAGACGGTCGGTCCGCAGGGCGAGACCGCCACGCCGAGCTCCAGCCTGACGCTGAGCGATGCCGACATCGCGGCGCTGAAGGACAAGGGCTACAAGGCTGCCCTTCTGTGGCACACCTCTTCCGACTTCACCAATGCTGTGACAGCCGGCGCCACCGACGAGTTCGCCCGCGCCGGCATCTCGATCGCGGTCAAGACCGACGCGCAGTTCGACGCCGCCCGCCAGCGCAGCGACATCGAGACCGCTTTAGCCGCCAAGCCGAACGTTATCCTGGCATTGCCGCTCGACCCGGTCACCTCCGCCGAAGCATTCCGCCAGGCGGTCAAGGACGGCGTCAAGCTGGTGTTCCTGTCGAACCTGCCCAAGGACTACAAGCAAGGCACGGACTATGCCTCGATCGTCACCGACGATCTCTACCAGATGGGCAAGCAGGCGGCCGACGCCATGGCCAAGGCCATCGGTGGCAAGGGCAAGGTCGGCTATATCTTCCACGATGCCAACTATTACGTCACCAACCAGCGCGACCAGTCCTTCAAGAAAACCATCGAGAAGGACTATCCCGACATCAAGATCGTCGCCGAACAGGGCATCTCAGACCCGGCCCGGGCCGAGGAACTGGCCAATGCCATGCTGCTGCAGCATCCCGATCTCGACGGCATCTATGTGACCTGGGCCGAGCCTGCCGACGGCGTGCTTTCGGCGCTGCGCGGCGCCGGCAACACCCACACCAAGATCGTCACGCTGGATCTTGCCGAGCCGGTCGCGCTCGACATGGTCAAGGGCGGCAATGTTGCCGCGCTTGTCGCCGACAAGGCCTATGAGCTCGGCCGCGCCATGGCCGCCTCCGGCATGAAGTCGCTGCTTGCCCAGCAGACACCCGCCTTCGTCGTCGCGCCGGCGCTGACCGTGACCAAGGAGAACGTCTCCCAAGGCTGGAAGGACTCGCTCAACCGCGACGCGCCGCAGTCGGTGCTCGACGCGGCGAAGTGAGCCGACGCTCCGGCTCGGCCTGCCGGGCCGGAGCTGTCTTCCTGAACAAGAAGGGGAACGGATATGCGCAAAGCATTTGGTATCATGACTGTATTGGCGAGCCTGTTCGCCGCCCACGCCTTCGCCGCCGAAGGCGTCACCACCGGGCCGAACGGCGAGAAGCCGGTTCCGGCGGCCTCGCTGACGCTGACGGCGGCGCAGGAGCAGCAGATCAAGGACGGCAAGTTTACCGCGGCCCTCGTCTGGCACGAGATGAGCGAGTACACCAACGCAGTCAACGCCGGGGCGCGCGACGAGTTCAAGCGTCTCGGCATCGAGGTGGTGGCGCAGACTGATGCCGGCTTCGACGCCGCGCGCCAGAAGGCCGATGTCGAGACGGTGATGGCCAAGAAGCCGTCGATCATCCTGTCGCTGCCGGTCGACCCGGCGACCGCGGCCTCTGTCTACGATCCGGCCCGCCAGGCCGGCGTCAAGCTCGGCTTCGTAGACAATAGCCCGGCCGGCTACAAGCAGGGCACGGATTACGTCACCATCGTCTCCGACGACCTCTTCCAGATGGGCAACAAGGCCGGCATCGCCCTGGCAGAGGCCCTCGGCAAGAAGGGCAAGGTCGGCTACATCTTCCACGACGCCGATTTCTACGTCACCAACCAGCGCGACGGCGCCTTCAAGAAGACCATCGAGCAGGACTATCCCGACATGCAGATCGCCGCCGAGGCCGGCATGGCCGATCCGGCGCGCTCAGAGGACATCGCGCAGGCGATGATCACCCAGCATCCCGACCTCGACGGCATTTATGTCACCTGGTCTGAGCCGGCGCTGAGCGTTCTCTCCGCCCTTCGCGCCGCCGGCAACACGCACACCAAGATCGTCACGCTCGACCTCAACGAACCGGCCGCGCTCGACATGGTCAAAGGTGGTAACATCGCAGCCCTTGTCGCCGACGAGGCCTATTCGATCGGCGTGACGCTGGCGCGAGCCTCCGCAGGCTCGCTGGTCGGCCTGAAGGCCGAGCCATTCTACGCGGTCGATTCCATCGCCGTCACCAAGGACACGGTGAAGGACGGCTGGAAGAAGTCGCTCAACAAGGACCTGCCCGCGACCATCGCGGACGCCATGAAATAGACGGCGTGGCAGGCTGCGAAGCACGCACCATCGGAGATCGAACATGACCAGCGCCAACACCGGCACCGAGATGGGCAGCTTCGCCAGCCGCTTCAATCTGCAGCAATATGTCGTCTATCTCGGCTTCCTGGCGATCTTCCTGTTCTTCGCCTTCATGCTGAGGGACAGCGGCTTCCTCACCGTCCGCAACCTCTCCAACATCGTGCTGCAGACAGCGCCGGTGACGATCATGGCGATCGGCCTCGTCTTCGTCATGTCGGCCGGCGAGATCGACCTTTCGATCGGCTCGATCGTGGCGGTATCGGCGCTCGCCACTGCCGTCACCATCGCCTCCTACGGCATGGCGGCGGGCATCGTCGCCGGCCTGGGCGCCGGAATCCTGATCGGCCTCATCAACGGCGCGCTGGTCGCCTATGTCAGGCTGCCGTCCTTCCTGGTGACGCTGGCGACGATGGGCCTGTTCGCCGGCGTCTCGCGCTCTATGACTGATCTGCGTTCGATATCGGTCACCAACGAGGCCTTCACCGGCTTCTTCGGCTCGGGCTCGCTGCTCGGCGTGCCCTCGCTGATCTGGTGGACGGTGATCGCCATTGCCGTCGGCCACCTCGTCTACCGCGAGACGCGTTTCGGCGCGCATGTGCTGGCGACCGGCGACAACGCCCGCGCTGCAAGCGTTTCGGGCATCAGCGTGCCGAAGATCAGGCTCGCCGTGCTCACCATCAGCGGCGGGCTCGCGGGGCTCGCCGGATTGCTTTACGCCGGCCGCCTGCAGGCGGCGAAATACACGCTCGGCGAGACCGATCTGATGACGGTCATCGCCGCCGTCATCGTCGGCGGCACGCTGCTCAATGGCGGCAAGGGCTCGATCGTCGGCGCTCTCGTTGGCTCGCTGATGATGGGCATGCTGAACAACGGCCTTATCC
>NZ_RZRY01000498.1:0-4796 GCF_003998035.1 Mesorhizobium sp. M2A.F.Ca.ET.039.01.1.1
CTTCATGTCCTTGATGATCATCTGCATCTTCAGGATGCCGCCCTTCTTGCCGGGCAACGGAGCGGCGGCCTTGGCCGGCTCGATCCCCGCCATCGAATAGGCGAGCGCCGTGGAAGCGCCCATCACGCTTGCCATGGCCAGGAACTCGCGGCGGTCCATCCCGCCCTTTTTGACTTCGGCTGCATAGCTTTCGATGACCGCCGGGACGCGGTCACCGTTGCTCTTGAACATTGTCATCGTTGTTCTCCGGTTCAGGGCTTTTTGCCCGTTGCATTCCCCTTGCGGCACGCATGTTAGGGGCGATGCAAAAATCCCGGAAGGGCTCGGCCCTTCACAAACCGCAGAAAACCGGCCGTTAAGGCCTAAAAAAACCACGCCATTGGCGCGCCAATTTTTTGAGGCTGAAACCGGTGCTGGAGCAATTCCAGGAAAAGTGTGTAACGGTTTTCCGTCCGGAATTGCGTCAATCTCTAAGGTCGGGCGGCGTCCTCCCTGGCCCTGGACAGGATCCATTCCCTGACCGTGCGGGCGATGTTTCCCTTCGAGAGCTGGCTCTCGGTCAGATAGTAATTCCAGGGGCTTGGCGGCCGCACCGGAAACGGCTCGACCAGCAGCCCGCGATGCATATAGGCGTGAGATAGAGAGCGTTGCGTGGCGACTAGGCCGGCGCCCATGGCAGCCAGTTCGAGCGCGATGTTGGAGGCGTTGGTCGACAGGCCCTTGTCGTGGTCCTCCATGTCGACGCCGAGCGCCTCGGTCACCACCTGCCAGTATTCCTGCCGGCCATGCACGAAGATCCAGTCCACCTTGAGCATGTCCTGCGGCGTCTTCAGCGCATGCTCGCCCTCGAGCATGCTCGGGGCACAGAGCAGGACCAGCTCGTCGTTCCAGAGCGGGATCGCCGAAGGCGGCCGGTCGTCGAAGCGCCGCGTCGAGATGGTGATGTCGGCGATCTGTTCGCTCAAGTCTTCCCAGATCGTGCCGTGCAGCACGATCTCGATCTCGGGATGCTTCTTGCGGAACGCGGCCATGCAGCCCGCCAGCCAGTTTTCCGCAAGGCTCATCGGACAGGAGACGACCACGGTTTTGTTTCGCGAGGACGCCACGATCGCTTCGGTCGCCTGGTCGATCTGGTCGAGCGCCTGGCGCAAGGTCGGCAGGAACGCCTCCCCCATCTCGGTCAGCTTCAGGCTGCGCGGATAGCGGATGAACAGCTGCCGGCCGATATAGTGTTCGAGCGCGCGCACATGCGTGCTGACCGCGGCTTGCGTATAACCCAGTTCCTTGGCAGCCGTGGTGAAGCTCAAATGGCGGGCAGAACTCTCGAACGAGCGGATATAGTTCAAGGGGGGTGGCGGCTTCATCCCGGTCTCCAGCTGCGTAATGTCCATAGCTATCGCATGGGCGACCGGCCGTTCAATCGCGGACAAGCGACATGGCATCAATATTTTTGGCCAAAGCCGCCAAACTAATCGCGTGCCTGCGCGATGAACCCAATTTAATGATGTTGTGAGAAGACAGGGGAGATAAGCGCGTGGCTGTGCCGTCGTACCGGCGTGAGGGGCCTGTCGTCAGTTCCGATACGTTCACGCGCCTTGCCGATTTCGTGCTGCGCCGTCCCGCTTGCGTCTTCCCCACAGCGGTGCTGGAACAGGCGCGTTACCTGCTGCTCGACACGCTCGGCATCGCCATCGCGGCAGGACCGATGGAAGCAGGCCGGATCGCCCGCGATGCCGCCGTGCTGCTCTACGGTTCCAACGATCCGCAATACTCGGCCCGCATGCTGTTCGATGGGCGGGGCGCCAGCATTGCCGGCGCGGCCTACGCAGTCGCCACGCAGACGGACAACCTTGACGGCCATGACGGCTACAGCCCCACCAAGGGCCATATCGGCGTCGCGGTCGTGCCGGCGCTTGCCGCGCTCGCGGAAGCAAGGCCCGACCTCACCGGGCCGGAGGCGCTGGCGTCGCTGGTCATCGGCTATGAAGTCGCCGGCCGGGCCGGCATCGCCCTGCATGCGACGGTGAGCGACTATCACACCTCCGGCGCCTGGAACGCCTTGGGCGTGGCGGCGGTCGCGGCGCGTCTGCGGCGGCTGGACGAAGCGCAATTGCGCGAGGCGCTCGGCATTGCCGAGTATCATGGCCCGCGCAGCCAGATGATGCGCGAGATCGCCACGCCGACCATGCTGCATGACGGCTCCGGCCCCGGCGCCCTCATCGGCCTTTCGGCGGCGGTGCTGGCCGAACGCGGCTTCACCGGAGCGCCGGCGATCACCGTCGAGGCGCCGGAGGTTGCGAGGCATTGGCAGGACCTCGGCGTGTTCTGGCAGTCATTGCATCAGTATGTGAAGCCTTATCCGATCTGCCGCTGGGCGCATGCGGCGATCGACGCGGTGCGTGGGCTCTGCCTGGCGCACAATCTCGGCGCCTCCGACATCGCCCATGTCCAGATCAACAGCTTCCATTATGCCGCCACCCTGTTCGACGGCATGCCGGACACGACCTCGAAGGCGCAGTACAGCCTGCGCTTCGCCGTCGCGACCTTCATCATCCACCGGCGCATCGGGCTCGAGCATATTTCCGGCGCCGGGCTCGCCGATCCGGCTGTCGCCGACATGCTCACCCGCATCAGCGTGACCGAGACAGAGCGCCACAGCGCCCGCTTCCCGGCCGGCCGCTGGGCCGACGTCATCATCACGACCAATGATGGACGCGTGCTGATGTCTGGCGACGTGCACGCGCGCGGCGGCCCCGAAGCGCCGATGTCGAAGCAGGACGTCGAGGCCAAATATATGGAGTTCGCCGCGCCCGTGCTCGGATCCGGCCGCGCCGCGGCGATCCGCGACGCGGTGCTTTCGCTCGACGACCGCGACAGCCGCTTCTCCGATCTCTCGGCGCTGCTCTACGATCCTCCCGAGGCCTCGAGCTGAGCCCGCAATGCCTCTTAGACTTCTGAAATATGGTCTCAGCAGGGACTATCCGGTCAGCGGCGACATCCCGGCAACGCCGGAGCTGAAGCCGGCCTACGACGTCGTCATCATCGGCGGCGGCGGACATGGACTGTCCTGCGCGCATCATCTTGCCAAATATCACGGCATAAAGAGCGTGGCGGTCCTGGAGAAGGGCTACCTCGCCGGCGGCAACACGGCGCGCAACACCACCACCATCCGCTCCAACTACATCACCCCGGAAGGCATCGCCTTCTACAAGGAGGGCGTCGAGCTGTTCGAGCGGCTGTCGCAAGAGCTCGACTTCAACGTCATGTTCTCGCAGCGCGGCCAGCTGACGCTTGCGCATACAGAGGCGACGATGCGCAGCTTCCATATGCGCGCCGAGATGGGCAAGCACATGGGCACGCGCACCGAGGTCGTCGACCAGAAGGGCGTCGAGGAGCTCTGTCCGCTGCTGAACATGGACTATGGCGGCCCGCTCGAAATCCTCGGCGGGCTCTGGCACGCCGACGGCGGAACGGCGCGCCACGACGCAGTCGCCTGGGGCTATGCCGCCCAGGCATCGCGGCGCGGAGTCGAGATCCATCAGCGCACCGAAGTGCAAGGCTTCGAGGTCATCGGCGACCGCGTCCAGGCCGTCAAGACGAACCGAGGCCGCGTCGCCTGCGGCCAGGTGCTGATCGCCACCGGCGGCATGAACTACGACGTGGCGCTGATGGCCGGCGTCGAGCTTCCGATCCGCTGCTACCCGCTACAGGCCATGGTGACCCAGCCGTTGAAACCCTGGCTGGACACGCTTGTCTCCTCGGTCTCGCTGCACACCTATCTGGTGCAATCCTCGCGCGGCGAGGTCGTCATCGGCGGCGGCTCCGACCCCTACCAGCTCTATTCGACGCGCTCGACGCTCGACATGAAGGAGCACCTCGCCGAAGGCGCCGTCCACCTCTTTCCTTTCCTGCAGGGCGTGCGGCTGCTGAGGCAATGGGCCGGCATCACCGACATGACGCCGGACTACAGCCCGATCATGGGGGCGAGTCCGCTCACCAATCTCTGGCTTGACTGCGGCTGGGGCACCTGGGGCTTCAAGGCGACTCCCGTCGCCGGCAAGCGCATGGCGCAGACGATCGCTGAGGGCCGCATGCCCGACATCCTGAAGCCATTTGCATTGGAGCGGTTCGAAACCTTCCGGCTGCTCAATGAAATGGGCGCGACCGCCGCGAGCCATTGATCCATGAAACTGCTCACCTGCCCCATGAACGGCCCGCGCAACATCGACGAGTTCCAGTCCTTCGGACCGATGCGCGCGCGACCCGATCCGAACGCAACCGCCGACAGGGACTGGTCGCGGCACCTGTTCCGGGCCGAAAACCGCAAGGGCATCGTGGTCGAATGGTGGCGGCACGTGCCGAGCAACTATTTCTTCCTGGCCGAGCGCGACCTGGTCAGCAACGAGATCATCCGCACCTTCGACGCCTCCGACCTGCGGGACCACGCATGAACCGGCTGCCCGCCCCCTTCGGAAGCCGGATCGACCGAAGCCGCCGCATCCGCTTCAGCTTCGAGGGCAAGCCTTTTGAAGGCTATGAAGGCGACAGCATCGCCAGCGCGCTCGCCGCGTCCGGCCAATGGGTGCTGTCGCGCTCGTTCAAATACCACCGTCCGCGCGGCATCCTGTCGATGACCGGAGCCGACGCCAACGCGCTGGTGCAACTCCCGTCCGAACCGAACGCCGCCGCCGAGCGCACGCCGATCAGCGAAGGGCTGCGGGTCAGCGCCCAGAACGTCAACGGCTCGCTCGAGCGCGACCGCGACGCCGTCATGGACAGGTTCGGCCGCTTCCTGC
>NZ_RZRY01000499.1:0-4787 GCF_003998035.1 Mesorhizobium sp. M2A.F.Ca.ET.039.01.1.1
TCCCTAGGTCGACGAATTCATTTGCACCGAAGTCGAGTGCCTTCTGGCGGTCGGCGGCGCGTCCGGTGCCGATGACATAGGCGCCGGCTTCCCGCGCAAGCTGCGTCACGACCGAACCGACGGCGCCGGCCGCGCCATGCGCCAGCACGCTCTGTCCTGCCTGAAGGCGGCCATGCTGAAACAGGCCCTGCCATGCGGTCAGCCCCGAGATCGGCAGACTCGCGCCCACAGCGAAGTCGACATCGCCGGGCAATGGCGCGAGATTGCGTGCTTCCATCGCGACGTATTCGGCAAGTGTGCCGTCGCGATGCCAGTCCGACAGGCCGAACACCCGCTGACCGATCGACAGCCCCGTGGTGCCGTAGCCCAGCGCGGTGACCACGCCAGCCAATTCATGCCCGAGGATCGACGGCGTCCGGTCACGGAAGGCCCGATCCGCCCAAGTCGAAGGCCACTCTAACTCAGTGTTGACGAATCCCGCCGCATGAACCTGAACGACGACATCGTTTATCGCTGGCTGTGGCTCGGGCCGCTCTGCCAGTGTCATGCCGGCGGTTCCCGCGGTCTGGTCCGTTACAACGATTGCTTTCATGGGAATTGTCTCCTCAGTGATTTGTTGGTTCGAGGTAAGTTGCAGACGTGGAAGGTCTTCGCGACCTCTCGCGCAGTTGGCTATCGGTTCGGCGCCTTCCGCGCCCAACCGTGAGACAGGGTGATGGCAATACTGATAAAGTTCATTGGATGGCTCCCTCATCGATGTTTATGGGAACCAATTTACGGGCGGGCCTGATAATTTCGAGACCCAATCAGCTCAATATGATGCGCGAAAGGATCAATTTAGCCTTTCGAGTGTCATACCGCGCGTCTTACTCGCCCTTGCGCGCCAGTCGTCGCCACTCTCCCGGCGTCATCCCTATCCTTTCGGCGAAGACATGCCGGAATGCCGAAACGGAATGATACCCAACGGTCTCGGCCACAGCCTCGGTACTGATCGCCGGCTTCTTCAACTCGTTGGCGGCCAGGCTCATGCGAAGGTCAGTCAAAAAGTCGAGTGCAGAGCGACCCAACTTGTCCTGAAACTGGCGCATGAACGTGGCGCGTGACATGCGGCACAAATCGGCCAGTTCGGGCAGTTTCCAAGGCCGTGCCGGATTGGCGAACATCGCGGCTATGGCCGGAGCAAGGCGCGGATGGCCGGCCAAGGCCAACAGACCCTCTGGGGCTTTCCCCGATTGGCTCGCGGCGCGCAGTACCAATGTGAACAGGGCCGACGAAAGCGCGTTAAGAATGGCACGTCCTCCGGCTCGGTCGGTCGCTGACTCCATTCGCATCAGCCCGACAAGACCGGCAAGTTCGTTGGAAGCGGACCCGATGCCTTCTTCCGCCTGGCCGTTCAAGGCCCGCGCCACCAGATTTGCCGGCATGTAGTTGCGGATCAGCCGGTCATGCGGCGGCGCGATGAAAAAGCGACCGCACAACAGATCCAGTTGCTCGCCTTGGCTGTCGTTCTCGCTTAGCATCCATCCGGCAGAGCCGAGGCTTTCGTGCGTCCGGATGGGCCTTTGCCCGCTACCATCGTGCAGCACATGCGCCGCACCGTGAGGCAGCAGCACGATATCTCCGCTCACCAGTTCCCGCGCCGTTTTCGACTCTGGATCCTCGAGAATGGCGCGACCCTTGACTATGACGTGAAAGGGGATCTCGTTCGCCGCCGCTTGGCCCCAGGCGACACGCCATGGCGCACCGTAAGCGCAGCGGACCTCGAGTTGGCCGCTAACGGTGATGATTTGCAAGAGATGGCTAAGCCAGTCCATTTCAGACATTGGTTCTCGAAACCGGAAATGGTGAAATCTTACCGCAATGGTGCATTGGTTCTACTAGTCGCACTCATTCCAGAACCTAGCTCCGAAGCGTGCCTGGATTGTGAGCGAGCCACGATCCGAACAAGTGGCTTGGATCAGACGCCGCCACAACGTCCGGCGCTCGACTTAACAAGCGCGCCTTAACCTCGTGCGACCTGGCCAGGCAGGACCTTGGCCTCGCGCCTGGCTTCCTCGGGAGCCCAAACGCCATGCAGTCCGATCGTGTAGCGGCGCGACCGGCCTGCGGCACGGTATTGCACGACGTAGCTTGGCTTCCCCGAGGCGAAGACGCAACCCGAAACCGGGCAACTCCTCGTCCCAAATGACATAGTCCGCGAAACGAATTTCAGTGGTATCAACAGTTCGTTTGGTCAGCTTCGCCATGCCCGGGCGCCTCCGTCAAAGATCCGCGCGTAAGCAAAGCGTAGGCACGGCAGGGCAGGGTTTCGGCCGCCCTGTCGTAGCCCTGATGCTATCGAATTCAAATTTGTTTTGTGATTCCGTGGCATAGCGCGCAATCGGATAGAAGCGGATAGGTTCGGCGAAACCGACTATCCATTCTCCGAAGGCAGAGGTCACAAGTTCGAATCTTGTCGGGTGCGCCATTCCATCCCTGTCCTAGCTTATGATGTGATGGCTTTTCAGTCCTGGTCAGGGATTAGTCATTTTGGTGCTGGGTTTGATACACAGTTGGACGAGCGCCCAATTTTTGTTGAATCATTGCTTTGGGTTGCGTCGGTGGCGCGTTCTCGAGGGATCGAGAGCTAAGGAATTCTAGGAGCTTATTTCCAGGGTAAATTGATGTACCTCGCGGTAGGTGTCATCATTGATGCCGCATTCGGGGAAACTGTCGCTATCCGGAGCTAGGGCTCGATTGGCAAAATGAGGAACGTCTCGAATTCCGAGCAAATCACATCGGCTGGGCACAAGCTCAGCGGTAGTGGACATCTTGATGTTCATTACCTTGCACTGAAGGACGAGTATGATGCCACCCTCCGCGCCACCGGTATCCAACCCGGTTGGTCAGTGCTGGACGCAGGCGCAGGGAATGGGGTCTTCCTGCCTTTAATGGCGGACTTGCTGGGTGCCGAGGGGCGCGTCGAGGCTCTCGATCTGGCGCCAGAAAATGTTGAGGCAATCGAAGATTTGATCGCAAGCCGGCAGTTCGCCTGTCCGATAAGCGCGCGAACCGGTGACATGACCGATCTGCCGTATGGGACGGGCGCGTTCGACGCGCTTTGGAGCGCAAACGCTACCCAATATCTAAGCGACGAAGAACTTACCAAGGCAATCGAGGAGTTCCGCCGCGTCGTGAAACCGGGTGGGCTTGTTGCTGTGAAGGAAGTCGATATCTCGGTTTGGCAGTTTCAGCCGCACGATCCCAAACTGACTTGGCGTCTGCTCGACGCGTTGTCCGATGATGTACAGCTTTCCGGCGCCATGAGGGGAACTCGCTTGGCGGCCTGGTTTCGGTCGACGGGGCTCGAGAACGTCTCCGCCATCACAACGCTGGCAGAGCGCCGCCAGCCGCTCAGGCCAGTAGAGCGTGACTACATTCGGAACAATCTCAAGTTCCTATCTGGGCTCGCCCGGACGTGCGATTTGCCAGAAGCGGATCATCTTCAATGGAAGGCAATAGGCGACGAGCCGGAGCGCCTGATTGCCGACCCCAACTTCTGCTATCGTGAAATGTGGGTGCTCAACTTAGGCATCGTGCCGCAGAGCTAAACCAACTTTCGCTGCTCACCGCTATTGCGCAAGCTCTGGCACACGCCGCTTCTTGTCGGGTGCGCCAATAAAGCCGGGCATCCCACCTTATTGCCTGCGACGCCTGCCCGATGAAGCAAGATAACGCAGCGCAAGCATCATAGCGGCCACCGCGATTCCGGCGCTGATCACGCCTGCGGGCGTTATCCTGGCACTGCCTTGCAAGGTCACATGCTTCCCCAAACGCAGGTCAAAAACCGACTTGATTTCCTCAGGATGTGAGTGAACGGCGGCCGAAGGTTCTTCTTCCTGGACAACTGGCATTTGAGCCTCCGGTTCGAATGTTCCGCCGCTGCACAATGCCCGGCGGCGACGGTGACATTTGTGCCCGACCGAACGTGCGGTCAGTGGTGAGCGTTTAGAATTGATAGTCACCAAAGTAACATAGCAACGCCCAGTTTCATCTCCTCCTGCGTGCCCAATGTCAGGCGGTTCGCTATAGTTTTCTGGACTGCCAAAGCCTCACCCCAGCACCTCCCCTATCGCCGCCACCAGCCGCTCCACCCCGTCCCGCGTCTGCGCCGCGTCGCACGCCGCGTAGCCCAGCACCAGGCCTTGGGTCGGCGCCGTGTTCTGGAAATATTTCGACAGGGGCGAGACGTTGATGGCTCGCTTCGCCGCGGCCTGGCTGACCTTGATGTCGTCGATGCCGTCCCTCAGATAGCCCACCACCTGGATGCCGGCTTCGGCGGGGGAAAGCGTGATCTCGTCGCGCAGGCGCTCGGTGACGATGTCGCGGAAAAGCTGGCGGCGCTGGGCGTAGATGCGGCGCATGCGCTTCAGGTGCCGGCTCATATGGCCTTCGGTGATGAAGTCGGCCAAGGCGGCCTGGAGGAGCAGCGGCGCGAACTGGCCGGTGGTGGAGAGCGCGTTGACGATGCGGCCGGCGAGCTCCGGCGGCAGCACCATGAAGCCGAGGCGCAGGGCCGGGAACAGCAGCTTGGCGAAGGTGCCGACATAGATGACGCGGCCGGAGCGGTCCATGCTCTGGATCGCCGGCACGGGGCGGCCCTGAAAGCGGTATTCGCCGTCGAAATCGTCCTCGATCACCCATGAATTGGCGGTCTCGGCGATGTCGAGCAGGCGCAGCCGCTCCTCCATGCGCATGGTGATGCCGAGCGGATGCTGGCAGGCCGGCGTCACATAGATGAGATGGGG
>NZ_RZRY01000049.1:0-17504 GCF_003998035.1 Mesorhizobium sp. M2A.F.Ca.ET.039.01.1.1
ATCTTGATGAAGGTGTAGGAAGCGCCCCACAGCACCGCCAGAGCGCCGAGCAGCGCGAGGTCGGTGGGCATTTCGGTCTTTTCGGACATTTCTGCGCCTTCCGTCTGCGGAAACAATCCGCTTCTAGCCGATAGCGGCGCGGAAATGTTTCGATCGCTGTGAAACCATAGCGGCGAGGGCGGCGGCCGATATGAGCCAGTTCGATGCGAACGCTGCCGCAGCCGGTGAACAATCGGCGGCGAGTTCGGCGTCATGGAAGGCGATGGCGATTTTCGGGGTAGGCAAAGCAGCGGCAACTCGCTAGACCCGCGCCCGGCCGGCATGCCAGATAGCCGGGTGGGTTCTTGGCGGAGATTTTGATGCCGGAATATGACGTGCTTTGCATCGGCAATGCCATTGTCGACATCATCGCGCAATGCGACGAGGCTTTTCTCGAGACCAACGGCATCATCAAGGGCGCGATGAACCTTATCGACGCCAGGCGCGCCGAACTGCTCTACAGCCGCATGGGGCCGGCGATCGAGGCTTCAGGCGGCAGCGCCGGCAACACGGCGGCCGGTGTCGCCAGCCTCGGCGGACGGGCCGCCTTCTTCGGCAAGGTGTCGAACGACGCGCTGGGCGAAATCTACACGCACGACATCCACGCCCAGGGCGTGGCCTTCGACACCAGGCCGCTCGCGGGCGAGCCGCCGACCGCACGCTCAATGATCTTCGTCACGCCGGACGGCGAGCGTTCGATGAACACCTATCTCGGCGCCTGCGTCGAGCTTGGGCCCGAGGATGTCGAGGCCGACAAGGCGTCCGGCGCCAGGGTGACCTATTTCGAGGGCTATCTGTGGGATCCGCCGCGCGCCAAGGAGGCCATCCGCCAGACGGCGAAGCTGGCGCATGCCGCGGGCCGCGAAGTGTCGATGACGCTGTCGGATTCCTTTTGCGTCGACCGCTACCGCGACGAGTTCCTCGAGTTGATGCGCTCGGGTACCGTGGACATCGTCTTTGCCAACAGCCACGAGATCAAGTCGCTCTACCAGACCGCTTCCTTCGAGGAGGCGCTCGACGCCATCCGCAAGGACTGCAAGATAGCTGCCGTCACCCGTTCCGAGAAAGGCTCGGTGATCGTGCGGGGCGACGAGACCGTCACCATCGAGGCGACGAAGATCAAGGAACTGGTCGATACGACCGGCGCCGGCGACCTCTATGCCGCCGGCTTCCTTTATGGCTACACGACCGGACGCAGCCTCAAGGATTGCGGCGACCTCGGCTCGCTGGCCGCCGGGCTGGTGATCCAGCAGATCGGCCCGCGCCCGCGCCAGAATCTCCGCCGCGAGGCCGAGCAGGCAGGGCTGCTCTAAACGGCGCGGCGAGGCAAATTGCATAAGAACGCCGTACCGTTGCGTCATCGCGGACAGGCTCGGAACCGGCCCGTCTGTCGCGCCCCTGTCACAGACCGCTCCTACACGCAAAGATAGAGCGTTCCGCGACTGACATTTCGGCACGCCAGACCAGGGGTGTGAAGATGCAAGCCAGCAACCTGCCGGGCCGCGGCGTCCATTGCCGCCGCAATCTGTGCTTTCCGCGATAGAATTTCAGCAGCCGCCGGCGCCTGGGGAGGAGCGCGGGCCACAAGACGAACGCATGACCAGACTTCAGACCCCGTCCGAGGGGATTTCGCAAGAGACGTTGGCTGGCCTAGTGACCGAAGCCGTACAGCAGACATTGATGCAGCATGGTGTCCTGCTGGACGCACAGGCCCTGGTTTCAGCCAGTGTGCTCTCCGGCAGCGTGGCGGCTGCCCTGCCCTTCCTGCCGCCGGCGCAGCGCCATGCAATCGATTCCTTGAAGGCCGATTGGACCGCGCTCATCTCCGAGTTCTTCCGGACGGTGCCCGACAGAATTGCAAGCGGAAATCCGATGGTATCCGATCAGGCTTCCGGGCGCGCGCCGCCGGGGGCGGGACGGCTTCAGAATATCGCGGAACGCGCGGCCGGTCTTCAATCGATGCTGCTTGAGGATTGGGCAGGCGAAGTCGCCGGCTCGACCTATTTGGAAGAGAAGCTCCGGATCCCGCGCTCGACGCTGCATCGCTGGCAAAGGCGCGGCGAGGTCGTCGCGCTGCGCAAGGGCGGCCGCAAACATGTCTTCCCACTGGCCCAGTTCGTCGACGGCAGGCCGGTCCTGGGCATAAGCGACGTGCTGTCGGCGATCGCCAATCCGAGGCTTGCCTGGTTCTGGCTGACCCGCCCCGCGCCCGAGCTTAATGGCCGCGTCCCTATAGAGATGTTGAGGGAAGACATGGTCGCGGACGTGGTCCGCGCCGCGCGCACCGTGTCCTGAGCGGTTCGGCAAGGTTTCCGCGCAACCTGCGACATAATTAGCCGGGCAATTAAGTGTGATATAGATGTAATAATTGGCACATTTGGCACGTTCTCGGGATTTCTTAGTGTTTCGATTGTATAAAGTGTGCAAGTTGTCCCAATTTTACAAATATATGACGTGATATTTGGGCAACAAGATCTTTATAAGATTGAAAAAAATGCTTTTCCGACGCAATCTCTGTTGTACGTGACGAGCGATTAAGTCATGTCCAGAGCGAAGAAGCGGCGCCGATGCGCGTACTTTTTCAACGATGGGGACGGGGGTGGCAAACGCCGAACGGCATGTCAGGCCTGTCTTGAACCTTTGACTGGAGATTAAAGAAAATGAACATCAAGAGCCTTCTTCTCGGCTCCGCTGCGGCCCTGATCGCAGTTTCGGGCGCCCGCGCCGCCGACGCGGTGACCGTTGCCGAGCCAGAACCGGCCGAATATGTGAAGATCTGCGACGTCTATGGCGCCGGCTACTTCTATATCCCCGGCACCGAGACCTGCCTGCGC
The DNA here is from genome assembly GCF_003998035.1 of Mesorhizobium sp. M2A.F.Ca.ET.039.01.1.1. Taxonomy (NCBI): domain Bacteria; kingdom Pseudomonadati; phylum Pseudomonadota; class Alphaproteobacteria; order Hyphomicrobiales; family Phyllobacteriaceae; genus Mesorhizobium; species Mesorhizobium sp. M2A.F.Ca.ET.039.01.1.1. The sequence goes on from NZ_RZRY01000049.1 coordinate 2,874, forward strand.
GTCGGCGGCTACGTCCGCTATGACGCCGGCGTGGGCGATGTCGGCTCGTTCGATGGCCGCACGGCCACCGACCATGAGGACGGCGACGCCCAGGACACTTGGAAGAAGAACGCCCGCTTCAACCTGAAGACCTGGACCGGCCAGGAAACCGAGCTTGGCACGTTGAAGACCTACACCGAGACCAAATTCAACTTTCCGAACGGCGGCGCCACGAGTGTTTCGCTGAGCTTCGCCTGGATCCAGCTCGGCGGACTGCGAGTCGGTAAGGATGAATCGCCGTATGACGCGTTTATCGGCTACGCCGGCAACGTCATTCAGGACACGCTGATCCATTACGGCCAGAAAGATACCAACGTTGTCAGCTACTATTTCGACGCCGGCAGCGGCATCACGGGCGTGATTTCGCTCGAAGAAGGATCGGACACTACGGGCTCCACGGGCATTTCCGGCACGATCGACAGCTATGTTCCCCATGTGGTCGGCGGCTTGAAGTACAAGGGCGACTGGGGTGCGATCACCGGCGTCGTCGCTTATGACAGCAACTACGAGGAAGTGGCCGGCAAGGTCCGCCTGGATGTCAATGTCAGCAAAGAGCTGTCGCTGTTCATCATGGGCGGCTATGGTACCGACGACAATCTCAACGATCCGGCCTACGCGATCCCAGGTCGAGGCCGCGGCTTCTACAAGCCGTGGGGCGGCAACTGGGCTGTCTGGGGCGGCGGCACCTACAAGTTCAACGAAAAGACTGCCTTCAACCTTCAGGTCTCGGCTGATGATGCCAAGAACGCCGCCGTCGCGGCAAACATAGCCTATACGATCGTTCCCGGCTTCACGATCACGACCGAAGTTGACTATGTCCACGACGGCAAGTTCGGCGACGCCGACGATTTCAACTGGACCAAGGCCGACAAGAAAAACAGCGTCGGCGGCATCGTCCGCTTCCAGCGCTCGTTCTGATCGACCCTACCACCTCATACGGAAAGGGCCCGTGGCATCGCCGCGGGCCCTTTTGTTTGATCCCAAGCAGGGCCTTTGACGCGCCGGCCCGTCAATTCCCCGCCGTATAGGCCGCGATCGCCGCCATGTTGACGATGTCCGAGTCCTTGGCGTTCAGCGAGACGATCTGGACCGGCTTGTTCAAGCCGACCAGCAGAGGGCCGATGACGGTCGAGCCGCCGAGTTCTTGCAGCATCTTGGTCGAGATCGAGGCGGAATGGAATGCCGGCATAATCAGCACATTGGCCGGGCCGGTGAGCCTGATGAACGGATATTGCGCCATGGAGCGCGGGTTCAGCGCCACGTCCGCCGCCATCTCGCCGTCATACTCGAAATCGACGCGGCGCTTGTCGAGGATGCGCACCGCCTCCTGCACGCGTTCGGAGCGCTCGCCCTGCGGATGGCCGAAGGTGGAATAGGCGAGCATGGCAATCCTCGGCTCGTAGCCCATGCGGCGGGCAAAACCTGCCGCCTCCTCGGCGATGTCGGCGATCTGCTCGGCGTTCGGCATGTCGTGGACGGCGGTGTCGGCGACCAGCACCGTCCTGCCGCGGGCGAGCACGATCGATACGCCGATCACGCGGTGGCCGGGCTTGGCGTCGATGATGCGGCGCACATCGTCGAGCGCGGTGGAATAGTTGCGGGTAACGCCGGTGACGATGCCGTCGGCATCGCCCAGCGCCACCATGCAGGCGGCGAAATGATTGCGGTCGTTGTTGATCAGGCGCTGGCAGTCGCGGAACAGGAAGCCTTTCCGCTGCATGCGTTCGTACAGATAGTCGGTGTAGATGCCGTTGCGGCGCGACAGCCTGGCATTGATGATCTCGATGCCCTGCTTGTTCAAGTCGATGCCGGCATTGCGGGCATTGTCCTTGATGACGTCGTCACGGCCGAGCAGGATCGCCGTGCCGAGCTTCTGGTTCACATAGGAGACGGCGGCGCGCATCACCTGCTCCTCCTCGCCTTCGGCGAAGACGATGCGCTTGGGCTGGCGGCGCACGCGGTCGTAGATGCGCTGCAGGGTCGAGGCGATCGGGTCGCGGCGGGCGGACAGTTCCTGCGCGTAGCGGTCGAGATCGAGGATCGGCTTGCGGGCGACGCCCGATTCCATCGCGGCCTTGGCCACCGCCAGCGGAATCGCCGAGATCAGGCGCGGATCAAACGGCACCGGGATGATGTAGTTGGGGCCGAATTTCGGCCGGTTGCCCTGATAGGCGGCGGCGACATCGTCCGGCACGTCCTGGCGCGCCAGCTCGGCCAGCGCCCTGGCCGCCGCGATCTTCATCGCGTCGTTGATGGTGGTGGCGCGCACATCCAGCGCGCCCCGGAAGATATAGGGGAAGCCCAGCACATTGTTGACCTGGTTGGGGTAGTCCGAGCGGCCGGTCGCCATGATGGCGTCGGTGCGGATCTCGGCCACTTCCTCGGGCGTGATCTCCGGATCGGGATTGGCCATGGCGAAGATGATCGGGTTCTTCGCCATCGACTGCACCATGGCGGTGGTCAGCGCGCCCTTGGCAGACAGGCCGAGGAAGACGTCGGCGCCGTCCAGCGCCTCGGCAAGGCTTCGCGCCTCGGTCTTGACCGCATGCGCCGACTTCCACTGGTTCATGCCTTCGGTGCGGCCCTGATAGACGACGCCCTTGGTGTCGCACAGGATGACATTTTCCGGCGCGAAGCCCATCGCCTTCATCAGTTCGATGCAGGCGATGCCGGCCGCGCCCGCGCCGTTGCAGACCAGCTTGGTGGTCTTCATGTCGCGGCCGGTGATCTCCAGCGCGTTGATCAGCCCGGCGGACGAGATGATTGCCGTGCCGTGCTGGTCGTCGTGGAAGACCGGGATATCCATCAATTCGCGCAGCCGCTGCTCGATGATGAAGCACTCCGGCGCCTTGATGTCCTCGAGATTGATGCCGCCGAAGGAAGGCCCGAGGAAGCGCACGCAGTTGACGAACTCGTCGGCATCCTCGGTATCGACTTCGAGGTCGATCGAGTCGACATCGGCGAAGCGCTTGAACAGCACGGACTTGCCTTCCATCACCGGCTTGGAGGCCAGCGCGCCGAGGTTGCCGAGGCCGAGGATGGCGGTGCCGTTGGAGATGACGGCGACCATGTTGCCGCGCGTCGTGTAGTCGAAGGCGCGGCTCGGATCCTCGGCGATGGCGCGCACGGGAACGGCGACGCCCGGCGAATAGGCGAGGCTCAGATCGCGCTGCGTCGCCATCGGCTTGGTGGCGACGATCTCGAGCTTGCCGGGCCGCCCCATGGCGTGGAATTCCAGCGCCTCCTCGGGACTGACGGAGGGGCCGCTGCTTTCGGTTTTCCTGGCCATGATGCCTGACGTTTTCCTCACCTATTCGCGCTCTTGAGGCGAGCGCATTCTTTTGAACTACCGCTTAAGGCCATACTCAGCCGCTGTAAACCGCCAAGCGATCAAGTGACGGCGTTCCTCCGCGGTAGCAGCGACAGTCAAATCCTGCCCGATGGGATCGCGGCAATGTCGCGCAGGTGCTCGCGCACCGGAGCCCAGCGCGTTAGCCCGGAGGTGCCGGCGAACGGCCATTCGGAGAAGGGCGGATCATCGCATCCCATGCGTTGCTTAAGCGCCGAGAGATAGGCCATCAGGTCCAACCGTTCCGCCCTTACCCTTTCAAGCGTGCGGCCGCGAATCTCCTCCCGCGGTATGGCGCGGTCGCGCAGCCGCTCGACCGCGCGACGGATCGCGGCCGGCTCCGGCTCGGCGATGATGCAGTAGTCCGGATCGAAATAGACGTCGCGGCCGCCGATGCTCGGTGTCGAGACGATCGGCAACCCGGCCAGCAGATACTCCATGCTGGAATACATCGCCCCTTCCACCGCCGACAGGCAGAGCCCGACCGCAGCCTGGTTGTAGACGCGGTTGACCTCGGCGGAGGTCAGCCTGCCGGGCAGGCCATCGACAAGCGGATTGGCGATGCTGTGAAGGGGCGATTGCGCCTGCAGGCGGCGGATGAAGGCGCGGTCGCCGGCCGGCGGCAATTCGCCGATCGAGGACGTCACATGGACCAGTCTTTCGATCTCGAAGGCGAGATAGTGCCGCTTGGTGTGCGAGATGCGGCCATTGTAGACGGCATCGTACTTGACCGGCACGTCCGGCAGCGGCCGGAAGACGTCTTCCGAGATCATCAGATTGTGATTGGAGAAGATTGCATTGCCGCCAACGCCTGCAATCAGGCGTCGCTCTTCCTCTGTGTTGCAGAGAAAGATCAGCTCGTGCTTGGGGCAAACCTTGGCGAACCAGGCGAGATCCTTGCGTATCTGCTCGACGACGGCAGGCCGTTCCAGCGTCCAGTTCGGCATCAGAAGGAAGGTGGCGCGCCGTGGCGCAAGGCGTCGGCAGAAGGCGGCGAGCGCGTAGAGAGGGCGCCTGCCGCCGACAGGTACATAGAGGATCAACGGATCGCGACTGAAGATGTGGAGAGGCATCTCGATGCCGCCATCGAGGCCCGAAATCGGCCCGCGCGCCGGAAGGATGAAGGGCAGCCGTATCCGCGTCCACGCCTTGATTTTGGTTCTGGTTCGGTTGGCTCGGTTAGCGGCAAGAAGCCGAATGCGGCCGAGCGAGCCGGCGGGGCCGACCATCTCCTCGAACGTCTCGTGTCCGTCCTGCTTCATCGCCCCACCATGTTCTCATGGGCCCGGACGATCCATATGTCGGCCGACCTCGTGAGGCAACATGCCTTGCGCACCCTGTTCCTGCCGATGGCGCAACCGCCCAGTCTTCCCCTGCTTTTCGCGCCGCCGGCATTAAACCGGGCTGCCACTTCTGCTAGCGTCCCGGCATGAACATGCACATGCCGACAGACAACGACGCCCAGGAGACGACGACGCCTGCGCCCGCCACCGGGGGCGTCACGCCGATGATGGAGCAGTATATCGAGATCAAGGCGGCGAACCCTGACTCGCTTTTGTTCTACCGCATGGGCGATTTCTACGAGCTGTTCTTCGACGACGCGGAGAAGGCGAGCCAGGCCCTCGGCATCGTTTTGACCAAGCGCGGCAAGCACCAGGGCCACGACATTCCGATGTGCGGCGTACCGGTGCATGCGGCGGACGACTATCTGCAAAAGCTGATCGCGCAGGGTTTTCGCGTCGCCGTCTGCGAGCAGATCGAGGATCCGGCGGAAGCCAAGAAACGCGGCTCAAAATCGGTGGTGCGCCGGGACGTGGTGCGGCTGGTCACGCCCGGCACCATCACCGAGGACAAGCTGCTCGCGCCCTCGGAATCGAGTTTCCTGATGGCGCTCGGCCGCGTCAAGGCTGGCGGCGCCGCTGCCAGCCAGGCGAGCTTTGCGCTGGCCTGGATCGACATTTCGACCGGCGCGTTCCGCGTTGCCGAGACGAGCACCGAGCGGCTGCTTGCCGACATCTTTCGCGTCGACCCGCGCGAATTGATCGTCGCCGAGCCGGTTTTCCACGATCCGGAGCTCAGGCCGGTCTTCGATGTGCTTGGCCGGGTCGCCAATCCGCAGCCGCCGTCGTTGTTCGATTCGGCCTCGGCCACGGGCCGCATCGCGCGCTTCTTCGAGGTCGCGACGCCGGACGGTTTTGGCACGTTCTCGCGCGCCGAATTGTCGGCGATTTCGGGCGCCATCGCCTATGTCGAAAAGACGCAAAAAGCCGAACGCCCGCCGCTGTCGCGGCCCGAGCGCGAGGAGCAGGGCTCGACGCTGTTCATCGACCCGGCGACCCGCGCCAACCTGGAACTGCTGCGCACGCTCTCCGGCAGCCGCGACGGCTCGCTGTTCAAGGCGATCGACCGCACCGTGACCGGCGGCGGGGCGAGATTGCTCGCCGATCGGCTGATGGCGCCGCTGACCGACCCGGCCGCAATCGCGGCAAGGTTGGATTCGGTCTCCTTCTTCCGCTCCGAAGTGCGGCTCTGCCAGAGCCTGCGGGCGAGCCTGAAAAGCGTCGCCGACATGCCGAGGGCGCTGTCCAGGCTGGCGCTCAACCGCGGCGGGCCGCGCGATCTGGGGGCGCTGCGCGCCGGCTTCGAGGCTGCGAGAACGATCGCCGAATTGTTCGCGGCAACCGCGCTGCCCGCCGAGCTCGCCGCGGCGCTGGCCGCGATCAAGGCCCTGCCCGAGGCGCTTGCCCGCCACCTCAGCGAAGCGCTCGACGACGAGCTGCCGCTGATCAGGCGCGACGGCGGCTTCGTGCGTACCGGCTATCACGCCGAGCTCGACGAGATGCGGGCGCTGCGCGACGAATCGCGAAAAGTGATCGCCGGGCTGGAGCGCTCGCTCATTGAGGAAACCGGCATCCGCTCGCTGAAGATCCGGCATAACAATGTGCTCGGCTATTACATCGAAGTGACGGCCAACCACCACTCGATCATGACCGGCAGCGACGCGGCCAAGGCGCGCTTCATCCACCGCCAGACCATGGCCAATGCCATGCGCTTCACCACGACGGAGCTGGCGGAGTTGGAATCAAAGATCGCCAACGCCGCCGACCGGGCGCTGAGCATCGAGCTCGCCGCCTTCGACCGGCTGACGGCGGAAGTGGTGGCTGAAGCGGACAGCATCCGCGCCGGCGCCGAGGCGCTTGCCGCTCTGGACGTGTCGGCGGCGTTGGCGCTTCTTTCCGAAAGCGAGGGCTGGTGCCGGCCGGTAGTCGATGCCGGCCTCGCTTTCGAAATTGTCGGCGGGCGCCACCCGGTGGTCGAGCAGGCGCTCAGGCGTTCCGGCGAAGGGCCGTTCGTCGCCAATGATTGCGACCTCTCGCCCGAAAGCGGCGCCAGGGCCGGCGCCATCTGGCTGCTCACCGGCCCCAATATGGGCGGTAAATCGACATTCCTCAGGCAAAACGCACTGATCGCCATTCTGGCCCAGACCGGCTCCTTCGTGCCGGCGCAAAGCGCCCATATCGGCGTCGTCGACCGCCTGTTCTCACGCGTCGGCGCCTCGGACGACCTGGCGCGCGGCCGCTCGACCTTCATGGTCGAGATGGTCGAGACGGCGGCGATCCTCAATCAGGCGGGCGAGCGGGCGCTGGTGATCCTGGACGAGATCGGCCGCGGCACAGCCACCTTCGATGGGTTGTCGATCGCCTGGGCGGCGGTTGAATACCTGCACGAAAAGAACCGCTGCCGGGCGATTTTCGCCACGCATTTCCACGAGATGACGGCGCTGGCGGGCAAGCTCCCCCGGCTCCACAACGTCACCATGCGGGTCAAGGAATGGGAAGGCGACGTCGTCTTCCTGCACGAGGTCGGCAAAGGCGCGGCCGATCGCTCCTACGGCGTGCAGGTGGCGCGGCTGGCCGGCCTGCCGGAGGCGGTCGTCGCCCGGGCCAGGGAAGTCCTGCATCAGCTGGAAGAGGGCGAGGTTTCGGGCAAGACAAACCGGCTGGTCGATGATTTGCCGCTGTTTTCGGTGGCGGTGAAGCGCGAAGCGCCGAAGCCGGTCAAGAGCGATGCGCTGGGCGAAGCGCTGGGCGCAATCAATCCCGACGAGATGACGCCGCGCGAGGCGCTGGAGGCGCTCTACCGGCTGAAGGGGCTGGCGAGCCGGTAATCAAAACAATCGGAACATCGGCGTCACCAGCCCTGCCGACTGGAGCCAGCCGAACAATTCGACCGCGAGTATCGCCGCAAGGAAGTAGGAGCCGTCGATGGCGGTCCGCTTCAGCGCCACCGAGTCGAACGTGACGGGAGACGAGCCCAAGACGTCGACGTCATCGCGCCGCAGACGGGGAAAGAAGGCCGGCACGCTGCGACGATACCGCCGATAGGCATCGCCAAAAATAGCATCCAGCGCGACGACTTCGCGCGTCGCGACATAGGAGAAGACCAGGCAGGTGAAGACAAAGAGAAACGCCGAAAGGATCAGCGACCCGAATGTCAGCCCGACGCCTGCCAACCCAAGGGCCGAGAAGAAATAGAGCGGGTTGCGCGTATACGCATAGGGGCCGGTCGTGACGAGCTCACGGTTCTTGCGTCCGCCGACATACAGGGACGCCCAGCAGCGACCACCGATGCAGACGAGGATCAGCACGGTACCTGCAAATTCCAGCATTTCGCGAAAGGTACTGCCTTGCGGCCAGCCACTTTCCGCAAGCAGGGCCGGCGCCAGGACGACGGGAGCAGCCAGCCAAAGGAAACGAATCCTTCTGCCCTGTTGAAAAACCGCCGCGGCAAGCGGCATCGGTGACTTCTTCTGCATTTGCGTCATCGCCTCAATCATTGCGCACCGCGGCTCCCTTGTCGGTCCAGGCCGGCGGCAGCCCCATCCGATCGCCGACGAAGCCGACCAGTCCGGGCGGTCTGCCGAATGCCTTGCAGGCAGGGTATTTCGGCTCCCTGCCGACCATGGCGCGCATCTCCGCCCTGGTTGGCAGCGACGGCAGCGTGCCGAAGGGCGTCTTGGCGGTGACCAGGAGCTTGCTGAAATCGTGGCCGAACTTCGCCGCCAGATCGTAGGCGTCGCCCTCGCGGGCGACCCGGCCCGAATCCAGCAGGGCGTTCGCGCCGCGTCCCCAGATCATGGCCGCCGCCTGCTTGCCGTTGACGTCAACCGCTTCAGCTTCAAGCGACAGGTTGCCCAATCCGATCGGCAGGCGCGGAACCGGAATGTGCATTTCGGGCAGCGCGACGGAAACCGCGGTGGACGCGACTTTCGAAACACCGACCGCCAGCGCATTCGTCGGCGTCGCATGCGTTACCATGACGTGGACCGTCAGGTCGGCCGGCTCGGTCAGGGCGACCACTTGAAAGCGCTGGCTGAGGCCTGAGCAGAGGGTCCTGTCGACGGCATTCGTGATCAGGCCGCGCTGCGCCGGCGTCAATGTCGATTTTCCGGCGGCGGGCGGTGAAAAGCCCGTCGGAATGATCCGAACGGTTCTTGCCGCGAGCACGTCGTCCTTGCTCACCCGCATCAGCGAGCGGGCCAACCAACCGTCCGACGGCTTCAGCTCGTCATAGGATTGCAGCGAGCCTACCTGATCCAGCGGCGCGGACGCGCAGCCGACCGCGAGCATGCTCAAGACCAGCACAAACGGCCAGATTATGCGGTGGTCGGCGCGGCATGCCTGCCGATCGGCCAGGCCGGGAACGCAAGCAAGCTGCCATGGATGCCTCTGCATGGATGGGCCCGGCGGGGCGTGTTGGGGAGCGTCAATAATTGCACTCAGTGCAATAAATTGATGGCGCCATTATGGCGAGGTGTGAAGACGGGACTTGAACATGCGCCAAATTTCCTGTCGCATCCGGGGAGCGGTCATGGCAGGAGCGCTCCATGAACGATGCGCCAAAACCAGAAGGCCTGCGCGAGCGGAAGCGACGGGAAACATCCCGCCGCATCGCCGACGCCGGCCTGAAGGCTTTCCTGGCCAATGGCTATGACGCGACCACGCTTGACGAGATAGCTGCCGCCGCCGGCATCTCGCGCCGGACGTTCTTCCACTATTTCAAAAGCAAGGACGAGGTGCTGTTTGCATCCCTGGGCAACCACGCGAGCGTGGTCAAAGCATCGATCCTTGCGGAGCCACCCACGGGAACGGCGATCGACATCGCCCGCGATGCATTGCTCAATATCATCGGCAGCTTCCAGGGGTCGCAAATGATGGCGACGGCCAAGATCATGCGGGAGAGCAAGACGCTGCGCTCGCGCAGGCACACGGGCTACCTGCAGCTTGAGCAAGCCATTTTCGAAGGGTTGTGCGAGTTGCGGCCGGACCAGGCCCGCGACAGTCTGCGACTGGTCGCCTTGGTGACGGTCGTCGCGTTGCGCCTAGCGGTGGAGACATGGCAGCAGCAACACGCCAGGCATCCGCTGGAAGGATATGTCCGGGATGCCTTTGAAAGGCTGAAAACCGAGATTCGATAAGTCCAGCCGCTCGAGGGACCGCAAAAGAACACAAGCGGTGTTGACTCATTGTACCGATCGGCGATTGCGGATGCGGCTTGAGCAAGCGGCCAGGATGTGGCGTTCCTACAGAGGTTCGAAGCGGAAGCCTGTTTCGTCTCGCGAAATCCTGCCGACGCCCGGTGAATCGAGATGCGCTCCGGCAACGCACCAGGCATTGTCGGCGGCAAGCGCCAAAATGCGCAACCGGGTTGCCCGCGCCTGGTCATGGTCGGCGTCGAACTCCCATGCGACCTCCGGGCGCTCGAACTGAAGCGACGGCACATGCACGAGGTCGCCCCAGACCAGCAATGTTTCACCGCCGCGCGTGACACGAAAGCCGGTGTGACCGATTTCATGGCCGGGAGCGGCGACGGCCTCGATATTCGCGCTCAGCTGCTGTCCAGGGTCCAAAGGTTCCGCTCGCTCATGGAAGCGGCTCAACCTCGCTACCGACCGGAACATGTCGAGCTCTGCTCGAGGGACAAGTAGGCGGGAGAACCGCGGGAAACCGTCGCGACCATCGGCAAGGACAAGCCCGTGGATATGGTCGAGATGCGTGTGGGTGAACGCAACCGTTCGTATCCGGTCGACGGCGATCCTCGCCTCGCTCAGCGCCTGCGGAAGAAAGCCCATCGTGGGGTGCCAGGCGTTCGAGGAGCCCGTGTCGATCAGCGTAATTTCGCGGCCGTCGTCGACGGCAAAGGCATTGACCGACAATCTGAGCGCGCCGTCGAAGAGCGGCACCTGCGGGGGGAGATCGTTGCCGAAGGGCTCGCCTCCCGGCTTATGCAGCCGCCGGACCGGCATGTCGACATAACCGTCGCGCAACGAGGTGACGGTCAAGTCGCCGATTTTATAGGCCGTGTGATGCGGTCCGGCTGAAATTCGTTCCAATGCCTGCTCCCGGCTCATTTGCAAATCCGGATCGAAGTTGTGGCTAGATCATCTCCAAGCCGCGCTTGCGCGTTGGCGGCGGGAAGGCGCGGTCGAGTTCAGCGAAATCCTTGGGCGTCAGCTTGATGTCGAGCGCGGCGGCGTTCTGGCGGACATGCTCCTGGCGGCCGGCCTTGGGGATGGCGATGACGCCCGGCCGCGCCATCACCCAGGCGAGCGCGATCTGCGCCGCGGTGGCGTTGTGGCGCGAAGCTACGGCTTCGAGCCGAGCATTCCGGGCGAGCGCACCCTGCTCCACCGGCGAATAGGCCATCAGCGGGATGCCTCGCTCCGCACACCATGGCGCCAGATCGAATTCGGGGCCGCGCCGCGACAGGTTATAGAGCACCTGATTGGTCTGGACATTGCCGCCGGACGGCAGACCGACAAGGTCTTCCATCTCCTCGGTGTCGAAATTGCTGACGCCCCAGTGGCGGATCTTGCCTTCCCTCTTCAAGGTTTCGAAGGCCTCGACGGTTTCGGATAGCGGCACGCTGCCTGGCCAATGCAGCAGATAGAGATCGATCCGGTCGGTGGAAAGCCGCTTCAGGCTGTTCTCGCAGGCTCGCTTCACGCCGGCGCGCGACGCATTGGTCGGCAGCACCTTGGAAACCAGAAAAGTCTCGTCGCGGCGCCCGGCGATCGCCTCCGCCACCACCTCCTCGGCGCCACCGCTGGCATACATTTCAGCGGTATCGATCAGTGGGATACCGAGGTCCAGCCCGAGCTTCAGCGCCGTCACCTCGTCGGCGCGGCGGCGGCGGTCCTCGCCCATCTTCCAGGTGCCCTGGCCCAGCACCGGAACGGCCTCACCGGACGGCAGCTTGAGGGTCCTGACTGTTGACGGCATGGGCTTCCTCCGCGTGGCCAGATGGCAGCATAGCCAAAACCGGAAATCCAGACCAAAGCCGTCTGGCCGCCTAGATTTCCCGGTAGCGGCTACTTCGCCGGGTGCTTGGCGAGCCAGTCTTTCATTTCCTTGATCTCGGCTTCCTGCGCCTTGACCACGCCTTCGGCGAGCTTGCGGATTTCCGGATCCTTGCCGTTGGCGATCACCACCTTGGCCATGTCGATGGCGCCCTGATGATGCGGGATCATGCCGCGGACGAAATCGACATCGGCATTGCCGGTGTATTTGATCGCCATGTCCTTGTGCATCTTCTTCATCGCCGCCTCATAGCCCGCCGTTGCCGGGCTCTGGGCGCCCATCGCCATCTTGGACATGTCGTGCTTCATCTCCTCCGACGAGGCCGGCACGCTTTCGAGGAAGACGGCAAGCAGCATTCCCGCCGCCATCAACAGCAGCACGATTTTCTTGGCCAGGGTCATTCAAGGTCTCCTTGTGGTTGAGGTTCGTATCTGGGAGCTTCGTTCAGAGTTTCAACGTCCTCAGCCGCAAAGCATTGGTAATGACCGACACCGACGACAGGCTCATCGCCGCCGCCGCTATCATCGGCGACAGAAGCGTGCCGGTGAGCGGATAGAGCACGCCGGCCGCGACCGGCACTCCGAGCACGTTGTAGAGGAAGGCGAAAAACAGATTCTGGCGGATGTTGCGGATCGTCGCCTGGGCCAGCGTGCGCGCCCTGACGATGCCGTTGAGGTCACCCTTGACCAGCGTGATGCCGGCGCTTTCGACCGCGACATCGGCGCCGGTGCCCATGGCGATGCCGACATCGGCGCCGGCCAGCGCCGGCGCATCGTTGACGCCGTCTCCGGCCATGGCCACGCCAGCGCCCCTCGCACGCAGTTGCTCGACCAGCGTGCCCTTCTCATCCGGCAGCAGGCCGGCGCGGACCTCGTCGATGCCGAGCTTGCCGGCGATCGCTTTTGCCGTGCGCTCGTTGTCGCCGGTTGCCATGATGATCCTCAGACCCCTATCGTGCAGGGCCTTGATCGCCTCGGCCGTCGTTGCCTTCACGGGATCGGCCACTGCGACGATGCCGGCGAAGCCGCCGTCGACGGCCACGAACATGGCCGTCTTGCCTTCGGCCTGCATCGCCTCGGCATTGGCCGCCGGCGTTTCGACGCCGAGGTCCGCCATCATCGCCGCATTGCCGAGCGCGACCTTCCTGCCGGAAACCGTGCCCGAGACGCCCTTGCCGGTGACGGCCTCGAACTCGACGGCTTCGGCCAGCTTCAGGCCGCGCGCGGCGGCGCCCTCGACGATCGCCTCGGCCAGCGGATGCTCCGAACCCTTTTCGAGCGCGGCGGCGAGGCCCAACAATTCGTTCTCATCGATGCCCTCGGACGCGACGACATCGGTAAGCCGCGGCTTGCCTTCGGTCAGCGTGCCGGTCTTGTCGACGATCAGCGTGTCGACCGAGGCGAAACGCTCCAGCGCCGCCGCTTCCTTGATCAGCACGCCGGCATGCGCGCCGCGTCCGGTCGCCGTCATGATCGACATCGGCGTCGCCAGACCGAGCGCGCAGGGACAGGCGATGATCAGCACCGACACAGCCGAGACGATGGCGAAGATCAGGCTGGGCTCTGGGCCGAGGAGTGCCCAGGCGACGAAGGCGATGATGGCGACCAGCACCACGGCCGGCACGAAATAGAAGGACACGCGGTCGGCCAGCCCCTGGATCGGGGCGCGCGAGCGCTGCGCCTTGGCGACCATCTCGACGATGCGCGACAGCGTGGTCTCGGCGCCGACCTTCTCAGCGCGCATGACCAGCGAGCCGTTCTTGTTCAGCGTGCCGCCGGTAAGCGCGGAGCCTTCCGTCTTTTCGACCGGCAGCGGCTCGCCCGTGATCATCGATTCGTCGATCGCCGAGCGGCCTTCCAGCACGGTGCCGTCGACCGGAACGGCGTCGCCCGGACGAATGCGCAGCCGGTCGCCCGTCTGCACGCTGTCGAGCGGCACATCCTTCTCGGAACCGTCGGCGCCGATCAGACGCGCCGTCTTCGGGGCAAGGTCGAGGAGCGCGCGAATGGCCGAGCCGGTGCGCTCGCGGGCCCTGAGTTCCAGCAGCTGGCCGAGGAAGACAAGCGCGACGATGACGGCAGCGGCTTCGAAATAGACCGGCACGGCGCCGTCATGGCCGCGGAACTGATGCGGGAAGATGTCCGGAAACAGGGCGGCGACCACGCTGTAGAGATAGGCAGCGCCCACGCCCAGCGAAATCAGCGTCCACATATTGGGGCTGCGGTTGACAACCGATTCCCAGCCGCGGTGGAAGAACGGAAACGCCGCCCAAAGCACCACCGGGCTCGCCAGCGCCAGCTCTGCCCATGTCTTCGTCCGGCCGTCGATGAGACTTTCGAAGCTGAGGCCCAGCATCGGCGCCATGGCGAAGATCAGGAGAGGAGCGGAAAGCGCCGCGCTGACCCAGAACCGGCGCGTGAAATCGACCAGCTCGGGATTTGGGCCTTCATCGCCGGTCGGCACGCCCATCGGCTCCAGCGCCATGCCGCAGATCGGGCAGGAGCCGGGCTTGTCGCGGATGATTTCAGGGTGCATCGGGCAGGTGTACTGCGTGCCCTTCGGCATCGGCTGCGGCTCGGGCCGGCCGGCGAGGTATTTTGCCGGCTCCGCCTCGAACTTGCCTTGGCAAGCGGCGGAGCAGAAATAGAAGCCCTTGCCATCATGACGCACAAAGTGCCTGGCGCTGGCGCGGTCGACGCTCATGCCGCAGACAGGATCGGTGGCCGTCAGGTAGCTCTCCGGCTCGGCTACGAATTTCATGCGGCAGCGCTCGCTGCAGAAATGAAAGGTTCGTCCGCCGTGCTCGGCCGTCGGCTTGCCGGCCGCCGGATCGACCGTCATGCCGCAAACAGGATCGCGAATCACAGCTTCGGCCGCGGACGC
>NZ_RZRY01000004.1:0-43187 GCF_003998035.1 Mesorhizobium sp. M2A.F.Ca.ET.039.01.1.1
TGTCTGTGGTGATCGAGCCGAAGACCGTCGAGACCTTCGGCTTCGCCGGTTCGGTCGAGCCGCAATACAGTGCCGACCTCGCCTTCCGGCTGCTCGGCCGCGTCGTCTCGCGCGACGTCAAGGTCGGCGACCTCGTCACCAAGGGTACGACGATCGCGGCGCTCGATCCGACGGCGCTGGAGCTTGCCGTCCAGGCGTCGAAAGCCGATCTGTCGAACGCGCAGGCGCAGTTCATCAACGCCGCCGCCAGCGAGGATCGCCAGCGCCAGCTGCTGGCCTCGGCCAACACATCGCAGGCGACATTCGACGCCGCGAAACAGGCGCGGCAGGCGGCGGAAGCCGGCGTCGAGCGCGCCAATGCCGCTTTGGCCAAGTCGCAGGAGCAGCTTGGCTATGCGCGGCTGTTCTCCGATTTCGACGGCGTCGTCACCGCTACCGGCGCCGAGGTCGGCCAGACGGTTTCGGCCGGACAGACCGTCGTCACCGTGGCGCGTACCGACCCGCGCGAGGCGGTGGTCGACATCCCCGATCAGCTGACCGGCGACCTCACCGTCGGCATGCCCTTCGAGGTGGTCCTGCAATCGCTGCCGACGATCAAGACACAGGCGAGGCTGCGCGAGATCGCGCCGCAGTCGGAAGGCGCCACGCGCACAAGGCGCGTGAAGCTGACGCTGGTCGATCCGCCGACAGCGTTCCGCCTGGGCTCGACGATCACCGCGACGCGTATGACCAAGGTGGACCCGACGATCGAACTGCCGATATCGGCGCTGCTCGAAAAAGACGGCTCTGAGAAAGTCTGGATCGTCGATCCGCAATCCTCCAGCGTGAGCGCGCGCGAGATCAAGGTCGCGTCCAAGAGCGGCGGCAGCTTCACGGTGGCCGGAGGGCTCGAGGCCGGCATGCGCGTCGTCACAGCCGGCGTCCACAGCCTCGCCGAAGGCCAGAAGGTCAAAGTGCCGGAGGGCGGTGTCTGATGAAGGGCTTCAACCTCTCCGACTGGGCGCTCAGTCACCGCTCCATGGTCTGGTATTTCATGCTGGTCTTCGTGGTGGCCGGCATCTTCTCCTATCTCAATCTTGGTCGCGAGGAAGATCCCGCCTTCACCATCAAGACCATGATCATCCAGGCCAACTGGCCGGGCGCTTCGGTCAAGGAGACGGTGCAGCAGGTGACCGACCGCATCGAGAAAAAGCTCGAGGAGCTCGACAGCCTCGACTACACCAAATCGGTCACCACTGCCGGCCAAACGGTCGTCTTCCTCAACCTGAAGGACACCACCAAGGCGCGCGACGTCGTGCCGAACTGGCTTCAGGTGCGCAACATGGTCAACGACATCAAGGCGCAGCTTCCGCAGGGCGTGCAGGGACCGTTCTTCAACGACCGCTTCGGCGACGTCTACGGCAACATCTATGCCTTCACCGCCGACGGGCTGACGCCACGCCAGCTGCGCGACTATGTCGAAGATGTCCGCACCAAGATCCTGACTGTGCCGAATGCCGGCAAGGTCGATCTGGTCGGCGCGCAGGACGAGGCCATCTATCTCGAGTTCTCGACGCGCCAGATCGCGGCGCTCGGCCTCAACCAGCAGCAAATCGTGGCCAGCCTGCAGGCGCAGAACGCGATCACGCCGTCCGGCGTCATCCAGTCCGGGCCGGAGCGGATCAGCGTGCGCGTCGGCGGCCAGTTCACCTCCGAGGAAAGCCTGCGGGCCATCAATTTGCGCGTCAACGATCGCTTCTTCCGGCTGAGCGACGTTGCGACGATCCGGCGCGGCTATGTCGACCCGCCGACGGCCCTGTTCCGCTTCAACGGCCAGGATGCGATCGGGCTTGCCATCGGCATGAAGCCCAACGCCAATTTGCTGAAATTCGGCGAGGCACTGCATGAGGAGATGCAGAAGGTGCTGGCCGACCTGCCGGTCGGCGTCGGCGTGCATCTGGTGGCCGACCAGCCTGTGATCGTCGAAGAGGCGGTCTCGGGCTTCACGCGGGCGCTGTTCGAGGCCGTCGCGATCGTGCTCGCCGTCTCCTTCATCAGCCTGGGGCTGCGCGCCGGCTTCGTCGTCGCGCTGTCGATCCCGCTGGTGCTGGCCATCACCTTCACGGTGATGTCCTATCTCGGCATCTCGCTGCAGCGCATTTCGCTTGGCGCGCTGATCATCGCGCTCGGCCTTTTGGTCGACGACGCAATGATCGCGGTCGAGATGATGGTGGCGCGGCTGGAAGTCGGCGACAATCTCCGCAAGGCGGCGACCTTCGTCTACACCTCGACCGCCTTTCCGATGCTGACCGGCACGCTGGTGACGGTCGCCGGCTTCATCCCGATCGGCCTCAACTCCAGCGCCGCGGGCGAGTACACCTTCACGCTGTTCGTCGTCATCGCGGTGTCGCTGCTGGTGTCATGGATCGTGGCGGTGCTGTTCGCGCCGCTGCTGGGCGTCACCATCCTGCCTGCGACGATGAAAGAGAAGCACCACGACCAGCCAGGACGCTTCACCTCGCTGTTCCGGCGCGTGCTTGTCTTCTCCGTGCGCCGGCACTGGCTGACGATCATCGTGACGGTGCTTGTGTTCGCCGCCTCGGTCGCCGGCTTCGGCCTCGTGCAGCAGCAGTTCTTCCCACCCTCCGACCGGCCGGAGCTGATCGTCGACTGGAACCTGCCGCAGAACTCCTCGATCACCGAGACGCGCGACCAGATGGAGCGCTTCGAGCAGCGGGCGCTGGCCGGCAATCCGGACATCGACCACTTCTCCTCCTATATCGGCGAGGGTGCCGTGCGCTTCGTGCTGGCCCATGACGTGCAGCCTGCCAATCCCTATTTCGGCCAGACCGTCATCGTCACCAAGAACATCGAGGCGCGCAACCGGGTGAAGCCGGCGCTGGAGAAGCTGCTGCGCGAGGAGTTCGTCGGCACCGACGCGTTCGTCAAATTGCTGGAGCTCGGCCCGCCGGTCGGCAGGCCGGTGCAGTACCGCGTCGGCGGTCCCGATATCCAGACGGTGCGGGAACTTGCGCAGCAATTCGCCGGCGTGATCTCGGCCAATCCGAAGCTCGCAGCCCCCACCTTCGACTGGAACGAACCGCAGCGCGTGCTGAGGGTCGACGTGCTGCAGGACAAGGCGCGCCAGCTCGGCATCACCTCTTCGGACATCGCCAGCGCGCTGAACAGCACGGTGGGCGGCTCGACGATCACGCAGGTGCGCGACGCGACCTATCTCATCGACGTCGTGGCGCGGTCGCGCGAGGCCGAGCGCGGCTCGATCGAGACGCTGCAGAACATGCAGCTGCCGACCGGCAACGGCGAGTCGATCCCGCTCGCCGCCGTCGCCAACTTCCGCTACGACCTCGAACAGCCGACGGTCTGGCGGCGCAACCGCACGCCGACGATCACGGTGCGCGCCGGCCTGGTCGGCGACGTGCTGCCGGCGACCGTCGTCAACGAGTTGAAGCCGTCGGTGGACGCCTTCATCGCCAAGCTGCCGCCCGGCTATTCGGTCGAGACCGCGGGTTCGGTCGAGGAAAGCGCCAAGAGCCAGGGCCCGATCGCGGCCGTGGTGCCGTTGATGCTGTTCGTCATGGCGACCATCCTGATGGTGCAGTTGCAGAGCTTCCAGCGCCTGTTCCTGGTGGTGGCGGTGGCGCCGCTCGGGCTGATCGGCGTGGTGGCGGCGCTGGTTCCCAGCGGCGCGCCGCTCGGCTTCGTCGCCATACTCGGCGTGCTGGCACTGATCGGCATCCTGATCCGCAACTCGGTCATCCTGATCGTGCAGATCGAGGACCTCGTCAAAGAAGGCAAGGACCGCTGGGCGGCGGTGGTCGAAGCGACCGAGCATCGCATGCGGCCGATCGCGCTGACCGCCGCGGCTGCAAGTCTCGCGCTGATCCCGATCGCGCGCGAAGTGTTCTGGGGACCGATGGCCTACGCCATGATGGGCGGCATCATCGCCGGCACGGCGATCACGCTGCTGTTCCTGCCGGCACTCTACGTGACGTGGTTCAGGGTCAAGGAGCCGAAAGATAGGGAAAGCGTGGCTGTGTCAGAGACCGGAGATCTGGCGCAGACCACCCCAACCTAAGGCCGTCATTCGTCATCGCGAAGGCCGAGAGGACGCGACTTGGCGCGCTGCCACGGTGATGACCTTGAGCTGCGCCAAGCGTGCCAACCCTTTGGCAAATCGGCCAATTCCAGGATGCTTTTGTCCCGGTCAACCACCTCTTGCAAGCCTACGAGCATCATGTCGCTTTCATTCCGATCCCGCGTGTCGCTGCTGTAGAACTGCCAACTGCCCCCTTCATCATTATCGTCGTCGTCATCGTCATTTTCATGCACGACGTATGCGATCCAGTCGCCGTGTCTAAATATGCCCTTGTCCGACAAGACCGCGACGTTCGGTGGGTCTTCGAAGTTCCATCGCTCCACGGAAATCTCCTAAATTGGCTATGCACCAACAGGACCATCTCAAGCCGTCCGCACGAACCCCTCACTCGCCCTGAGCAGATTGCGCGTATAATCCTCGCTGACCCGATGCCCTATCAGCTGGCTCGCGGTTAGTGTTTCCACCGCCTCTCCATTCTGCATCACCATCAGCCGCTCGCACATATGGGTGATGATGGCGAGGTCGTGGCTGACCATCAGGAAGGTGAGCTTGCGGCGGCGACGGACCTCTTCGAGAAGGTTCAGCACTTCGGCCTGAACAGAGGCGTCGAGCGCCGAGGTCGGCTCGTCGAGCAGAAGGATCGAGGGTTCGAGGATCAGCGCACGCGCGATGGCGACACGCTGGCGTTGGCCGCCGGAAAGCTGGTGCGCATAGCGGAAGCGGAAGCCCTTGCCGAGGCCGACCTCGTCCAGCGCGCGCTCGATGCGCTTCTCGCCATCGGCAATGCCATGGATCGCGAGCGGCTCCTGCAGCAGTCGGTCGACCGTCTGGCGCGGATGCAGCGACCCGTAGGGATCCTGGAACACCATCTGCACATCGCGGTAGAAAGCCTTGTCGCGGGTTTTGCCGAGCCTCTTGCCGTTGACGGTGATGGTGCCCGAAGCGACAGGCGCAAGGCCGGTGATCGCCTTTAGCAGCGTCGACTTACCGGAGCCGCTTTCGCCGACCAAGCCATAGGATTCGCCTTCCCTCACCTCGAGGTTGACGCCCTTCAGCGCGCGAAAACGGTCGAAGACCACTTCCAGCCCTTGGATGGCGATGGCGGCCGTCATGCCGCCCACTCCGGCTTGCGGTCGAGCACCGGCAGCGGATGGCGCTCGAAACCGATCCTCGGCATGCAGTTGAGCAGGCCGCGCGTGTAGGGATGCCGGGCGTCGCGCAGTTCGGACGCCTTGATCTGCTCGACCACCTTGCCGGCATACATGACGACGACCCGATCGCAGAAGGACGAGACCAGGCGCAGATCGTGCGAGATGAAGATCAGCCCCATGCCGCGCTCGGCCACGAGCTTGTCGAGGATCTTGAGCACGTCGAGCTGCACGGTGACGTCGAGCGCCGAGGTCGGCTCGTCGGCGATCATCAGTTCGGGTCCGGTGACCAGCATCATCGCGATCATGGCGCGCTGGCCC
Source organism: Mesorhizobium sp. M2A.F.Ca.ET.039.01.1.1 (assembly GCF_003998035.1). Taxonomy (NCBI): domain Bacteria; kingdom Pseudomonadati; phylum Pseudomonadota; class Alphaproteobacteria; order Hyphomicrobiales; family Phyllobacteriaceae; genus Mesorhizobium; species Mesorhizobium sp. M2A.F.Ca.ET.039.01.1.1. The sequence continues at coordinate 5,566 of NZ_RZRY01000004.1, forward strand.
ATGCCGCCCGAGACCTCGTGCGGATAAAGATCGAAGACGCGAGCCGGATCGCGGATCTGCACCGCCTGCAGCATGGCCAGAGCCCATTCGCGCGCCTCGGCCTTGGAGACCTTCTCATGCGTGCGCAGCGTCTCGACGATCTGACGGCCGATGGTCATCACCGGATCCAGCGAATATTTCGGATCCTGCAGGATCATGGCGATGCGGTTTCCCCGCAGCGACCGGCGCTGACGAGGCGAGATCGAGAGCAGGTCGATGCCGTCAAAGGCGAGCTTCTTGGCCGAAACCTCGGCCTGCGGCGGGGTCAACCCCATGATGGCGCGGCCGGTCTGCGACTTGCCGGATCCGCTTTCGCCGACGATGCCGAGACGCTCGCGGCCGAGCGAGAAGGAAACGCCGCGCACCGCTTGCACGAGACCGGTGCGGGTCGGGAAGGTGACGCGCAGATCGTCGACTTCGAGGAGCGTGTCGCTCATTGGTCACCGCTCATTGGTCGCCACTCCGGGGATCAAGCGCGTCGCGCAGGCCGTCGCCAAGCAGGTTGAAGCCGAGGCTGACGATAAGGATCGCGGCACCGGGGGCCGCGGCCACCCACCACTGGTCGAGGATGAAGCGGCGGCCGGACGCAATCATCGCGCCCCATTCGGGCAGCGGCGGCTGCGCGCCGAGGCCGAGGAAGCCGAGGCCGGCGGCGGTCAGGATGATGCCCGCCATGTCCAGCGTCACCCGGATGATCAGCGAGGAGATGCAGAGCGGCATGATGTGGCGCAGCACGATGCGGACAGGCGAGGCGCCCATCAGTTGCACCGCCTTGATGTAATCGGAGTTGCGCACCGTCAGCGTTTCGGCGCGGGCGATGCGCGCATAGGGCGGCCAGGAGGTGATTGCGATCGCCAGCACCGCATTCTCGATGCCTGGGCCGAGCGCGGCCACGAAGGCGAGCGCCAGCACCAGCTTCGGAAAGGCAAGGAAGATGTCGGTGACGCGCATCAGGATCGTGTCGGTCCAGCCGCCGGCGTAACCGGCGACGGTACCGACCAAAAGGCCGATGGGCGCGGCGATGATGGCGACGAGGATGACCACATAAAGGGTCCAGCGCGCGCCGTAGACGATGCGCGAATAGATGTCGCGGCCAAGGTCGTCGGTGCCGAACCAATGCGCGGCGCTCGGCGCCAGCAGGCGGGCGTTCTTCAGATCGCCGACAGTCGGCGAATAGGGCGCCAGCACATCGGCAAAAGCCGCGACCACCAGCAGCGCGATGATGATGAGCATGCCGACCAGCGCCAGCCGGTTGGCGGAAAAACGCCGCCAGGACACATAGGCGCGGCCGAGCCTTGCCTGCAGGCGCGATGCCGGCCGGTCGCTGAGCAGCCATTCGCGCCTGGATTGGATGGTTTCAGCGCTCATCCGATCTTCGTCCTCGGATCGAGCAGCCGGTAGAGCAGATCGGACAGGAGGTTGATGGCGATGAACACCGAGCCGATGGCGATGGTGCCGCCGAGCACGGCATTCATGTCGGCATTCTGCAGCGAATTGGTGATGTAGAGGCCGATGCCCGGCCAGGAGAAGACGGTCTCGGTCAGCACCGAGCCTTCGAGCAGGTTTGCATAGGAAAGCGCGATCACGGTGACCATGGGCACGGCGGCATTGCGCAGCGCATGGCCCCAGATGACGCGCGTCTCCGACAGGCCCTTGGCACGCGCCGCGACGACATATTCCTGCGCCAGCTCGTTCAGCATGAAGGAGCGGGTCATGCGGCTGATATAGGCGAGCGACAGATAGCCGAGCAGCGCGGCCGGCAGGACGATATGACGCCAGGCGTCGTGGAAGACGTCCCACTGCCCCTGGATCGCGGCATCGAGCAGGTAGAAGCCGGTGATCGGCGTGAAGGTGTATTCATAGACGACGTCGAGCCGCGCCGGGAAAGCGATCCATTGCAGCTTGGCGTAGAACAGCACCAGGCCGAGCAGTCCCAGCCAGAAGATCGGCACGGAATAGCCGATGAGGCCGACGACGCGGGCGATCTGGTCGATCAGGCTGCCGCGCTTGACAGCGGCCAGCACCCCGAGCGGCACGCCGATGACGGCACCGATGATCGTGCCCAGCGTCGCCAACTCGATGGTCGCCGGAAAGACGCGGCGGATATCGGACATCACCGGATTGGTGGTCAGCACCGAGGTGCCGAAGTCGCCCCTCAGCGCTGCTTTGACATAGATGTAGAACTGCTCGATCCAGGGCAGGTCGAGCCCCATCTCGCGGCGCGTGCGCTCGACGACGGCGGTCGGCGCGCGATCGCCGAGGACAGCCAGCACCGGATCGATCGGTATGACGCGGCCGATGAAGAAGGTCACCGCGAGCAGGCCGAGATAGGTCGTCACCGCGACGACCAGGAAGCGGCCGAGCGAGGATAGAATGGCGACGGCGCGGGCGCTGCCGCGCCCTGCCGCCGCCTGGTTTTCAGCTACGCTCACGGGGCGTCCGAGGACGCTATTCCTTCGAGACCGGACCGACGAAGTTGGTGTCGAAGCTCGGGCCGAGCGCGAAGCCCTTGAGGTTCTTGCGCAGCCCCGCCACTTCCAGCTGCTGGTGGATGATGACGAAGGGGCTGGTGTCGAGGATCTTCTGCTGCAGATCCTTGTACATGTCGGCGCGCTTGGCCGAATCCTTTTCCAGAAGCGCCGCCTCGGTCTGCTTGGTCAGGTCCGGGATGTCCCAGGCATTGCGCCAGGCCAATGTCTTGATCTTGGCGGCGTCGGAATTGTCCGGATTGGAGGCGAAGGTCTGCGCGTTCGAATTGGGATCGAAATAGTCCTGGCCCCAGTTGCCGATATAGATGTCGTGGTTGCGGGCGCGATATTTGGTAAGCGTCTGCTTACCATCGCCTGGGATGATCTCCAACTGGATGCCGGCCTGGCCGAGCGTCTGCTGGATCGATTCCGCCATCCCGGTGGTCGGCTGGCCGGTGCGAACGTCCATCGTCACCTTGAAACCATCCGCCAGGCCGGCCTTGGCGAGCAATTCCTTGGCCTTGGCGACGTCGAGCTTGAACGGGTTGTCGTCGATCGCGCCAAGGTCGCCCTTGGGCAGGAAGGACTGGTGGATCTCGCCGATGCCCTTGAGGATGGTGGTGCTCAGTGCGTCATAGTCGACCAGATATTTGAACGCCTGGCGAACTTCCGGCTTGGCGAGGTTCGGATTCTTCTGGTTAAGGCTGATGTAATAGACCGTGCCCTTCGGCGCGCTGGTGGTGGTGAGGTCGGCATTCTTGGCGATGGCGTCGAGATCGTTCGGCTCGAGGTTGCGGGCGACGTCGATATCGCCCGCCTCCAACGCCAGGCGCTGCGCCGAGCTTTCCTTCATGTTGCGGTAGATGACGCGCGCGAGCTTGGCCTTCTCGCCATTGTAATTGTCATTGCGCTCCAGAACGACGGCTTCGTTGGCGCGCCATTCGCGCAACTTGTATTGGCCTGAACCGGCATAGCCGGTCTTCAGCCAGGCGTTGCCGAAGTCGTTATCCCATTTATAGTCCGCGCTCGGCGTGACGGCGGCGACATGCTCCTTGACCAGCTTCGAGTCCACGACGGAGGCGACAGTGGCGGACAGGCAGTTGAGCACGAAGCTCGGCGCGTAAGCCTTGTCGACGACGAACTGGAAGGTGGTGTCATCGACCGCCTTGGCCTTCTCGGCGACATTGTCGCCGCTGATGCCGAACTGGTTGATGATGAAGGCCGGGCTCTTGTCGAGCTTGATGGCGCGCTCGAAGGAATAGGCGACATCGGCGGCGGTGATCGGATTGCCGGACGCGAACTTCATGCCTGGCTTGAGCTTGAAGGTGTAGGTCAGGCCGTCGTCGGACACCGTCCAGCTCTCGGCGAGGTCGGGCTTGACCTTCGAGGTGTCGCTGAGATCGAGGCGGACCAGCAGATCATAGGTGTTGCCGGTGACCTCGGCGGTCGACAGCTCGAACGCCTCGCCCGGATCCATCGAGATGATGTCGTCGATGGCGAAGCCTTCGACCAGCGTGTCGGCGGGCGTGACGGCGAAGGCAGGCGTCGCGAGCAGCGCGGTCATCGCCACACCTGCAAGCAAGCTACGGACGGCAAACTTTTCCAGCATCATGATGATCGTTCCCTGTTCTTGTTGACCTGAGTTCCCGGCTCAGGGCGTATTGTTCTTGGCAAGGCCGGCAACGGCTTTGACCGCTTACCGTCGTGTTTTTTGTCCAGTTGGTCAACTCCCTATTCGATCCCGTCCGCTCGGCCGCATGGATTTTTACCAGGCGGCATATCGGACCAAATGGGCAGCGATCCGTCGACCCATGCGCCGGCTAATTGCAGCCGCCGGTCGAGAAAAATCTGCCTGTGTTCGAGCCCTGGAAGTCGCCGCTATTTCAACTGCGCGACCAAGCCTGCATCTGAAAGCAGGTGGCGGGCTTGCCGTTCTTGGCCTGCCAGACGCCGATCGAGCGGCGCGTCTTGAAGCCGGGCAGGCCGTCGGCGCTGCCGACGTCGTAGCCCTTGGCTTCCAGCGCCCGCTGCAAGGCGGCGATGTCGGAGCGGTGCAGATCGCCGACCGGCCCCCAACTGCCGGCAAAGGTGGCGTCGCCCTTGGCGATGCGGTCGGCGGCATGGCCGATGAACAGGCCGTAGAGATCGCTGTTGTTGTATTGCTTGATGACATAGAAGTTCGGCGTGACGATGAAGGCAGGTCCGCTGCGCCCGGCCGGCATCAGCAGAAGGCCCTCAGCCTTCAATTCGCTTGCCTGAAACGCCTTGTTGTCGGCACGCCTGATGCCCATCGCCACCCAGTCGGATACCTTCTTGCCCTGGTCGGGTCCTTCGAGCGCACAGGAAACGTTTGCCGGCACGGTCACCTCGACGCCCCAGCCGCGCCCCCTCAGCCAGCCATAGTGGACGAGGTAGTTGGCGATCGAGGCGAGCACGTCGGGCGTCGAATTCCAGATGTCGGGCCGGCCATCGCCGTCGAAGTCAACGGCGTGCTTGAGGAACGAGGTTGGCATGAATTGCGGCTGGCCGAGCGCGCCGGCCCAGGACGATTTCATCGCATTGACCGGCGCCAGCCCGCGCTCGACGATGTCGAGCGCCGCCAGCACCTCCGTGCGGAAGAAGTCTTTCTTGGTCGACATGAACGCCTTGGTGCCCAGCACCTCGAAGGCATCGTAAGGCATCTTGGCCGCGCCGAAGCCGGTCTCGCGGCCCCAGATCGCCAGCACGATCTCACCGGGCACGCCGTAGCGCTTCTCGATCAGCCCGAGCACTCTTGAATTGGCGCTCTCGCGCGCCCGCCCGCCCGTGGTGACGGCGCGGATGATCTTCTCGGCGAAATAGTTGGCTGGCGGACCGAACTCGGCCTGGTGCTGCTTCTCAGGTGTCGTGGGCTTTTCGCCGGGCAGGACGAGATCTGGCAGCTTGAGGTTCGGCTTCACGCCAAGGAAGGCCTCGTCGAAGGTCTTTTTCGAGATGCCCTTGGATTTGGCTTCGGGCCAGAGATCGGTTCGAAGCCAGGCTTGGAACTGGTCGTCGATGGGGGCGGCACGGGTGGGAGTGGTGAGAATGAGGCTGAATATTGCGAGCAGAAGAAATGCGAGGCTGTATTTGGAAAAGCCTCGTTCTGTCGCCCCCCTCTCTGTCCTGCCGGACAGTCCGGCAGGACAGAGAGGGGGCCCTGGCGCTAACTTCGAAGGATTTATTCCAGTCATTCCCCGCCCCTTCGCAGTCCCCTCAAAATGCCGTTCTCGATCGCAGCGCCGCGGCCAGCGTTCCTTCGTCGAGATAATCCAGCTCGCCGCCGACCGGCACGCCATGCGCCAGCCTCGTCACCTTCACATCGAAGCCCGACAACTGATCCGTCAAATAATGCGCGGTCGTCTGCCCCTCGACGGTGGCGTTGACCGCAAGGATGACTTCCTTCACCTCGCCACCGGCGACGCGGTCGACCAAAGAGCGGATGTTGAGCTGGTCGGGACCGATGCCGTCGAGCGGCGACAGCGTGCCGCCGAGCACATGGTAGCGCACGTTCATGGCGGCCGCGCGCTCCAGCGCCCAGAGGTCGGAGACATCCTCGACGACGATCAGCGTGCCGGCGTCGCGGCGTGGATCGGTGCAGATCATGCAAGGGTCGGAGGTGTCGACATTGCCGCAGGTCGAGCAGATGCGCACCTTGTCGACCGCCTCGCCCATGGCGGCGGCCAAAGGCTCGAGCAGCTGCTCCTTCTTCTTGATGAGATGGAGCGCGGCGCGCCTGGCCGAGCGCGGCCCAAGCCCCGGCACCTTGGCCAGGAGCTGGATCAGGCGTTCGATTTCCGGACCGGCGATTCTCTTCGACATCGCCTTGATCTAGGATTTTTCCGAGCGGTTTGGAACAGCCGCAACGACACAGGCCCCGCCATGCTGCCATGACGGGCCCTGCGTCGGATGCAATCGGGTTCAGTTGGTTTCGAGCGGCCGGTCCTGGCTGACGATCATCGCGCCGATGGCGTCGGTGTTCTCAGGCGTCGACCGGAAGCCCATCGCCGCTTCCTGCGTCGCTTTGGGCACCGAGGTGATGTAACGGCCCTTGAGCGTGCCGCCGAAACGCGAGGCGTCCGGTTCGGCCATCTGTTCCTGCATCGCCACGACCGTCGGCTTCTGCGCGAGGCGGCCGGACTTCGCGGAAGGGACGGATGGTGCTGCGGAAGCCGTCACATAGGTCTCTTCGGCCGGAACGATTGCCGCCTTGGCCGGAAGCGTCGGTTCGGCCGCATCGGTCGCGACCTGCTTGGCCGGATCCTGCCGTACGATCGTCTTGACCACCGGCTCGGCGGAGGCCATCAGCACGGGAGCGGTTGGATCAATCTTCTGCTGTTTGTCGGAGGCCATGGCGACCATCGGCTCATCCGGCAGCGGCTGCCAATTGCGGCCGCGCTTCTCATAGAAGGCGTTGCCCCCGGCCACCATCGTGTAATGCATGTTCTTGTAGGGGAAGCGCAGGCCGGCGGTGTGGAAATACATCGTGTTCTTGAGCTTGGCCTTGCGCTCGCCTCTCAGCACCGCATCGGCGGCTGCCTCGACATCGGGCAGCGCCCTGGAATTCATCGGCCGCGTCAGAACGCCCGGCGCGAACTGGCCCTTCTCGCCGACGACGTCGCAGATGGTGCTGCCATGCTGGCCTGAACGCAGACGGTTCATCACGACCGTGCCGACAGCGATCATGCCATCGCGGCTCGACCGGTTCGATTCGAAGAACATCGCCCTTTGCAGGCATTCCTTGTCCTTCAGCGAGTGGCTGGAGGAACGCGTGAGGAAGCTCGGCGTCAGCGCATCGGTCAGTCCCGACACCGACATGCCATGGGAGGAAGTGGTCTGGCTGCAGCCGGCCAGGAGCAAGGGGGAAGTGACGATGCCGATAAGCAGCAGCGGCGTCTTCCATCGCTTCGCGATCACCAAAAAAGCCTCATGTCCAAGATGCCAGCCCGCCCCGAGATGTGGCAGGAATGAGACTCTTTCAGGCAAAAAGATGGCTAGAGGGTTAGCAATTTCTGGACTTGGGTAAAACTTTATGAAAGCCGCGAAATGAGCCCGTGAGCATTGCCGGCAAAATGGGTAATATTGCCGTCCGGACTCGATTTCCGTTCATATCAATTAACTGGAGGCTGCCTCAGAACGGCAATTTCATTCCAGGGGGAATCGGCAGGCCCGCCGTCAACGCCTTGGTCTTCTCCTGCATGACCTGCTCGACCTTACTTTTGGCGTCATTGTGGGCGGCCAGGATGAGGTCCTCGAGGATCTCGGCTTCGTCCGCCTTGATCAGCGACGGATCGATCTTCAGCGCCTTCATCTCGAACTTGCCGGTGAGCGTGATGCTGACCAGGCCGCCGCCAGCCTGGCCGGTGGCTTCAAGCGTGGCGATCTCGTCCTGCATGGCCTGGAACTTGGCCTGCATTTCCTTCGCCTTGCCCATCAGGCCGAGAAGATCTTTCATCGGGGTGGTCCTCTAAGATTGTTTCAGATTTCGTCGTCGTCGGACGCAGGCTCGACCGGAACTTCGGCTTCGGCCTCTTCCACGTCCGGCACATCCGGAATGCGCACGTCGATGATCTTGGCGCCCGGGAAGCGAGCAAGGATGGCCGCGACAGTCGGATCCGCCTTGGCGTCGGAGAAGGCGTTCTCGCGCTTGGTCGTCTCCATCTCGGCCAGTGTCTGGCCGCCCTCTTCCTTCGACAGCGACACCAGCCAGTTGCGGCCGGTCCAGGCGCGCAGCTTGGAGGTCAGGTCGTTGAGCAGCATCTTCGGCGCGTCGTCGGTCAGGGTGACGTCGAGACGACCGGGCTCGATGCGCACCGGCCGCACGTAACGCTTCAGTTGCACCTTGAAGGCGATGTCGCGATTGGCGTCGGCGAGCGCGACGATGTCGGCCAGCGATTTCACCGGAACGACGGGCGCTTCGGCGACCGGCGCCGGTTGCGGAACGTAGGCCTCCGGCACAGGCTGCGCCTCGACCAGCCGCATCGTCTGGGCGCCGCCATTTGAACTGGGGATCCGCGCCTGCGCCACGGCACCGGCGCCGCCGCCATTGCCTGGATTTGCCGGTGCGCCATTGGCGCGCGGCGCGCCATTCGGCAGAGGACCCGCGCCTTCCAGCGATTTCAGCGCCTCGTCCAGCGTCGGCAGATCGGCGGCATGCGCCAGCCTGATCAGCACCATCTCGCCGGCGCTGACCGGCCGGTTGGAGGACTGCACCTCGGGAATGCCCTTGAGCAGCATCTGCCAGGTCCGCGACAGCACGCGCACCGAGAGCGTGCCTGCGAATTCGGCGCCGCGCCGGCGCTCGTCCTCGGAAAGCGACGCATCGTCGGCCGCGGCCGGCACGAAGCGCAGGCGGGTGACGAGGTGGTTGAACTCGGCAAGGTCGGTGAGCACGGCGGCCGGATCGGCGCCGGTGTCGTATTGCGCGCGGAACTCGGCGAGCGCCGCCGCGACGTCGCCCTTCATGACGTGCTCGAACAGGTCGATGATGCGGGCGCGGTCGGCGAGGCCGAGCATTGCGCGCACCGCATCGGCGCTGACGGTGCCGCTGCCATGGGCGATCGCCTGATCGAGAATGGACAGCGAATCGCGCGCCGAGCCTTCGGCGGCGCGCGCGATCATGGCGAGCGCGTCGTCGTCGACGGAAATGCCTTCCTTGGCGGCAATCGAGGACAGATGCCCGACCAGCGCGCCGGCATCGATGCGCCTCAAATCGAAGCGCTGGCAGCGCGACAGGACCGTGATCGGCACCTTGCGGATCTCGGTCGTGGCGAAGATGAATTTGACGTGCGGCGGCGGCTCTTCCAGCGTCTTCAGCAGGCCGTTGAAGGCCTGGGTTGAGAGCATGTGCACTTCGTCGATGATGTAGACCTTGTAGCGGGCCGAGACCGGCGCGTAGCGCACGCGGTCGATGATGTCCCTGATGTCGTCGATGCCGGTGTGCGAGGCGGCGTCCATCTCGATGACGTCGACATGGCGGCCTTCCATGATCGCCTGGCAGTGCTCGCCGGGGACCGAAAGGTCGACGGAGGGCTGGTCGACGGTCGCCGTCTTGTAGTTGAGGGCACGCGCGAGGATGCGCGCTGTCGTCGTCTTGCCGACGCCGCGGACGCCGGTCAGCATCCAGGCCTGGGCGATGCGGCCGGTGGCAAAGGCATTGGTCAGCGTGCGGACCATCGGCTCCTGGCCGATCAGCTCGGAGAAATTCGAGGGACGATATTTACGCGCCAGGACGCGATAGGCGCCGGCCTTACCGGTCTCCAGGCTTTCCGTCCCCAAGTTTCCGGCTTCGCTCATTCGCCGTCAAAAGCTCCCAGGACCGCGACGGAAGGCGGCCGATTCCTGCGCATAGTCTCGCCCGCACGGCTTGGCGCCGTCAATGTCGCGGGAGAAAGGCGAAGAGGTGGGAGGCTGGAACAATGACCCGTTCCGGGCTCGTTAGGGCTGCTTCCTTCCGGACCTGACCCGGTTGGCGAGTGGATCGTCCACCACCAACCTCCCGCGCTCCATATCGGCAATTCAGCGGCGAAATGCAAGGGCAGAGCCGGAGCCTGCGGCCATATGGAGACCGGAAAGTCCCTCAAATCGCCAAGAGCGGTCAATGAATCGCTTGCAGCCACCTTGCCGCCGCTCTAGCGTTCGTTGGTTTGAAGAATGCTACAAGAAACAAAGGAAACGCCCATGCTGCCTGGCCTCAAGGCCGGTTTCACGCTGGACGCCCGTCTGGAGGCGGACAGCGAGCAGCTTATGTGGCTTGGCCTTTGCGAACTCCGATTGATGAATGATCGCCGCTGGCCGTGGCTAGTGCTGGTGCCGCAGCGTCCGGGCATCGAGGAGTTGCACGAAATGACGCCGCTCGACCAGGCGATGCTGACCTTCGAGACCAATATGGTGGCGCAGGCGCTGAAGCGGGTGACCGGCTGCACCAAGATAAACACCGGCGCTCTGGGCAACATCGTGCGCCAGCTGCATGTCCATGTCGTCGCCCGCTCCGAGGGCGACCCCGGCTGGCCGGGTCCGGTCTGGGGGCACGGCATACGCGAACCCTATCAGCGCTCCGATATCAGGCGGTTTGCCGAAACGATCAAGGCGGCGTTATAAGCTGACCAGTGTCCACCAGCATACCTGAGTCCCCATGAGCTTCCGCCTGTTTGACGCGCCTTTGCGCGAGCCGAGCCAGTTTGTCGGGTTCGCCGGCAACCGGATCGACCGGCAGTCCGAGAACCGCGCCGACGACGCGGTCGAAAAGGCGCTGGCCGACCAGACCACGCGGCTTATGCTGATGCATGCCGGCCGGCTTTACCTCAAACTCGACGGCGGCAAATTCGACCCCTGGTTCAACGTGGCCGAGAGCGAGACCTTCGATGTCTCGCTCGACCGTGGCGTGCTGCTCGGCTTCTCAGAGGAAGGCCCGGTGCTGGCCGTGCCTGCGGGCATTGAGCCGGAAAATCTCCCCGAGACGGTCAAGGCGATCGACTATCGTTCCGTCTATATGCAAGGGCTGATCGACGAGGCGGCGGCCGGCGCGCTGGCGCAAGGAGCGGCGCTGCTCGCTTGGCACGCCAGCCACGCCTTCTGCTCGAAATGCGGGAACCGCTCGGAAATGCGCGCCGGCGGCTACAGGCGCCACTGTCCGGCCTGCGGCACCGATCACTTTCCGCGCACCGACCCGGTGGCGATCATGCTGACGGCAACGCGCGAAAAATGCCTGCTGGGGCGCGGCCGGCATTTCGCGCCGGGCATGTATTCGGCGCTTGCCGGCTTCATCGAGCCGGGCGAGACGATCGAGGCGGCGGTGCGGCGCGAGACGCTGGAAGAGGCCGGCATCCGGCTCGGCCGCGTCGTCTACCACGCCAGCCAGCCCTGGCCGTTCCCCTATTCGCTGATGATCGGCTGCTTCGGCGAGCCGCTCAACGAGGATATCCAGGCTGACCTCAACGAGCTGGAGGATTGCCGCTGGTTCTTCCGAGCCGAGGTGCGCACGATGCTGGACAGGACGCATGCCGACGGCTTGATTACGCCGCCGAAAGGGGCGATCGCCCATCACCTCATCCGCGCCTGGGTCGACAGCGAATAGGAGCGCAAGAATGATCCGTCATACCGTGGTGTTCACCTTGAAGCACGAGCCGCATTCGCTGGAGACAAAGCGCTTCCTGCACGACGCGAAGAAAATCCTTACCGGGATCAAGGGCGTCACGCATTTCGAGCAGCTGCGGCAGGTGAGCCCGAAGAACGACTACCAGTTCGGCTTCTCGATGGAGTTCGCCGACCAGGCGGCCTACACGCGCTACAACGAGCACCCCGACCACGTTGCGTTCGTGCGCGATCGCTGGGTGCCGGAGGTCGAGAAGTTCTTGGAGATCGATTACGTGCCGTTGGGCGCGGTGATCTAAGCGCAAGTCGTTGTAAAACAGGGTGAGCCGCCAGGCACACTCCTAGCACGGCGGCACAACCAATCACTTGATATGGCTGGTCATCCATTCGCTCAATCTTGCAATTCCTGCTCAAGCGGATCAGATGTGGTTACGCAATCTCGTTTTGCGAAAGTGATATGATCACTACGCTTTCATGCCGTGAACTCAAACAGGATCTTGGCCGCGCAAAACGCGCTGCCAAGGACGGCCCTGTGATCATCACCGACAGTGGGCGGCCAGTGCATGTCCTCATGTCGTTCGATGAATATTAACGGCTCACCGGCAAAACGCGGTCGCTCGGTGACATGCTGGCTATGCCGGAGGTGGGTGACCTTGATTTGCCGCTGCCGCCCCACACGGAACACGCCCTACCAGTAGACTTGTCCTGATGCTGTAGCTCGATATTCGTGGCCCTAATCAGCCACCTTCCACTGCTCGCGCGAGGCGCTCGCCGGATAGACGCCAAGGATGCGCATCTCGCGCGAGAAGAAGCTCAGCTCGTGAAGCGCCAGCTTGACCAGCGGATCGTCCGGGTGGCCTTCGATGTCGGCGTAGAACAGCGTCGCGGTGAAGGCGCCGAGTTGGTAGCTCTCGAGCTTGGTCATGTTGATGCCGTTGGTGGCGAAGCCGCCCATGGCCTTGTAGAGCGCGGCAGGCACGTTGCGGACGCGGAAGATGAAGGTCGTCATCATCTTGGCGTCCGGCGTGGGCCGCTCCACCCATTGCTTGTTCTTGGTCAAGACGACGAAGCGGGTGACGTTGGAGTCGGTGTCCTCGACATTCTTCTCGATGATGTCGAGCCCATAAAGCTCCGCGGCAAGAGCCGGCGCCAGCGAGGCCATGGTGCGGTCCTTGACCTCCGACACCATCTTCGCCGAACCCGCCGTGTCACCGGCGATCACCGGCTTCCAGCCGTTCTTGCGGATATATTTGCGGCACTGTCCCAACGCGTGGATGTGGCTGTGCACGGTCTTGATCTCTTCGCGCTTCACTCCCGGCAGCACCATCAGCTGGAAGTGGATCGGCAGGAAATATTCGCCGACGATGTGCAGCTTCGATTCCGGCAACAGGTGATGGATGTCGGCGACCCGGCCGGCGATCGTGTTCTCGATCGGGATCATGGCGAGCTCGGCCTTGCCGGTCTCGACCGCATTGAAAGCATCCTCGAAGGTCGGGCAGGGCAAAGGGTCCATGGTGGGGAACATGTTGCGGCACGCCGTGTCGGAATTGGCGCCGGGTTCGCCCTGGAAGGATATTCTGTTGGTCTTTGCGGTCATGCGGATGGTCTCAGCTTGAAAGGATCTGCCTGGCGCGTTCCAGGTCGTGCGGCGTGTCGACGCCCAGCGGCAGCGACTGAACGATCTCGGCGTCGATGCGCATGCCGGCTTCCAGCGCCCGCAATTGCTCCAGCCGCTCGCGGCGCTCCAGCGGCGAGGGCTTGAGCGCCACGAAGCGTTCGAGCGCTGCACGGCGATAGGCGTAGAGGCCGATGTGATGGTAGAGCGGCCCCTCGCCCCAGGGCGCGGTGGCGCGGGTGAAATAAAGCGCTTTCAACCGCGTCGCGGAACGTGGTGAGCCGACGATCTTGACCACATTCGGGTTGGTCTTTTCCTCGTCGCGCACGATCTCGACGCCGAGCGTGGCGATGTCGACCGATTTGTCCTCAAACGGCCGCAGCGACGCGCCGATGATCTCGGGATCGATGGTCGGCAGGTCGCCCTGCACATTGACGATCGTTTCCACTTGCTTTTCAGGGTCGAGAGCCGTCAGCGCCTCGAAGATGCGGTCCGAGCCCGATTCGTGACCAATGCGGGTCATGACCGCCTCGAAGCCATGCGCCCGCACGGCCTCAGCGACAGCTTGCGTGTCGGTCGCCACCACGACGCGGCCGAGCCCAGCCTCGGCGGCGCGGCGGGCGACATGGACGATCATCGGCGCGCCCGCAATGTCGGCCAGCGGCTTGCCCGGCAGGCGCGTCGAGGCCATGCGGGCGGGGATCAGGATCAAGGTTGACATCGGATTTTGGAGCGGTCGAAAAACAGGGGTGGAAAAGTGGCAAAAGGTCTCACTGGAAGCGCCCTTATAGGTGTTGCAACGCCAGAGCAAAAGACCTAGTTTCCGCCCGGTTTGACTGGCCTTTCAGGGCAGTTCGCGATACCGACGGACGGAGTGGACGGGACGGTCCGCCGGAAAAGGGAGCAAGGGGCGTATGGATTCCAACGAAGTCAACAAGCTGCTCGGCGGATTTCTGGGAACCTGCTTCATCGTCTTTTCGATAGGCCTCGTCTCGGACGGGCTGTTCGCCTCGCCCGCCCCCGAAAAGCCCGGCTTCGCCATCGAGGCGCAGGAGCCGACCGAAGGCGGCGCGGCCGCGCCGGCCGCGGCTGAAAAGCCGATCGCCGATCTGCTCGCCAGCGCCAGCGCCGATGCGGGCGCCGCCATCTTCAAGAAGTGCCAGGCCTGCCATTCCGGCGAAAAGGGCGGTCCGAACAAGGTCGGTCCGGATCTCTGGGACATCGTCGACCGCCCCGTCGCCGAGCACGAGGGCTTTGCCTATTCGTCCGGCATGAAGGATTTTTCCAAGGGCGGCCAGGAGCATTGGACCTACGACAACCTCAACCACTTCATCACCTCGCCGAAGAAGTTCGTGAAGGGCACGGCGATGGGCTTCGCCGGCCTGCCGAAGGAAGAAGACCGTGCCAACGTGATCGCCTATCTGCGCACGCTGTCGGACAATCCGAAGCCGCTGCCGCAGCCGGGCGCCGCCGCCGACGCCTCGGCAAAGCCGGCCGAAGCCGCCAAGCCGGCGGATGGCGCTGCCAAGCCGACCGAGGAAACCGCTCCAGCCAAGCCTGCGGCGCCTGCTCAATAAACAATTTGTAATCGAGATATCCTCAGAAAAGCCGGGTTCGTCCCGGCTTTTCTGTTAGGAAACCTGCATGGACAGCTACAAAGGCCATCCCTTGCGGTTTCCACCGGCGTCAAATGATCTAGATTGCGGGTGGTTGGAACTAGCGACGAGGAGAACGCATGACGGTTGGCCGATTCCGCACGCTTTTCGCATCGGCGCTGGCGCTCGCCTTCGCCTCGAGCCTGCAGGCCAGCTTCGCCGATGAGTGGCACACGACGTCCTCGCTGATCGGACCTTCCAAATACGGCGAGAACTTCCAGCGCTACGACTACGTCAATCCGGATGCGCCGAAGGGCGGCACCTACAACTCCGTTGTTGTAGGCACCTTCGACAGCTTCAACCCTTACATTGTGCAGGGATCGTCGGCCGCCGGCTTCGCAGAGTTCGGCGGCGGCCTGCTCTATGACACGCTGATGGACCAGGCGACGGATGAGGGCAGCGTAAGCCATCCTCTGATTGCCGAGGCCTACAAATATCCGGCGGATTATTCGTCTGCGACCTATCGGCTTAACCCCCAAGCCAAATGGCATGACGGACAGCCGATCACCGCCGACGACGTGATCTGGTCGTTCCAGGTGCTGAAGGCCAACAGCCCGATGTATAGCCGCTATTTCGAGAACGTGACCGAGGCCGTCGCCATTTCGGACCGGGAGGTCGAGTTCCATTTCAACCAGAAGGGCAATCGGGAACTGCCCAAGATCCTCGGCGACCTCGTCGTCTTGCCGAAGCACTGGTGGGAGGGCACCGACCCCAGCGGCAAGAAGCGCGACATAACGAAGTCGACGCTGGAACCGCCGCTCGGCTCCGCCGCCTACAAGATCGCAAGCTTCAAGCCGGGCTCGGAGATCGTCTGGCAACGCGTTCCGGATTATTGGGGCGCCAAGCTGCCGGTGAAGATCGGCCGCGAGAATTTCGACATCCAGCGCTTCACCTACATCCTGGACGACAATGCCGCATGGCAGGCCTTCACCAAGGGCGGATTTCAGGATCTCAAACCGGAGAACAGCTCGAGGCGTTGGGCGACATTCTACAATTTCCCGGCGATCAAGGCTGGCGACGTGATCAAGAAGGAGTTCAAGACCACCTCGCCCGAGCCGATGCAGGCTTTCATGCTCAACCAGCGGCGCCGACTATTCCAGGATCGTCTTGTGAGGGCAGCACTGACATATCCATTCGATTTCGAGACGATGAACCGCACGCTGTTCTACAACTCGAACACGCGTACCCAGAGCTATTTCCAGGGCACGGAGCTTGCGTCGAGCGGGCTGCCGCAAGGCAAGGAACTCGAAATCCTGGAGAAGTATCGCGACAAGCTTCCGCCGGAACTCTTCACGCAGGAATTCAAGCTGCCGGTCTATGATTCACCGCAAGCGGAACGGAAATACCTGAAGCAGGCGGTCGATCTCTTCGCCCAGGCAGGCTGGGCGATCAAAGGCGGCAAGATGGTGAACGCCAAGACCGGCGAGCCGTTCAAATTCGAAGTCCTCGGCGCGGCGGACACGGACCAGGTGATTTCCAGCCCTTGGATCGCTAATCTGCGCAAGATCGGTGTCGATGCGACGCTGCGCATCATCGATCCGACGCAGTACATCAACAGGCGCAACAATTTCGACTACGACGTCATCATCGGCCAGCTTGGCCAGTCGGAATCGCCTGGGAACGAGCAGCGAGACTTCTGGAGTTCGAAGGCGGCGGACACGCCAGGATCGCGCAACTATTCCGGCATCAAGAGCCCGGTCGTCGATGCGCTCGTCGACCGCATCATCTTCGCCACCGACCGCGACGATCTCATCGCCACGACCCATGCGCTCGATCGCGTCCTGTTGTGGAACTACTATACCGTGCCGCAATATTACCGCGCGGTGGTTTGGCTTGCCTACTGGAACAAGTTCGGCATGCCTGAGAAGCAGCCCACCTACCGGGGCGCTGATATCGATTCCTGGTGGATCGACCCCGCGAAGGAAAAGGCGCTGGCCGCCAAGTACAAGGGCCTCAATTGATGGAGCGGCGGACTTTGCTTCCTCGCCGCGATTTCCTGGCGCTCGGCGCCGCAGCCACTGCCGCCGCACTGCTGCCAGGCCGGGCGTTTGCCGACACGCCGACCGGCGTCAAGCTGCACGGCCTGTCGGCCTTCGGCGACCTGAAATACAAGCCCGACTTCACGCATTTCGACTATGTCAACGTCGATGCGCCGCAAGGCGGCACCTTCAATTTCTCGCCGCCCAATTGGGGCGCCAACCAGAGTCCGCAGACCTTCAACACGCTGAATTCCTTCGTCCCCAAGGGCGATTCCCCGCAGCGCATGGAGATGTGCTTCGATACGCTGATGGCGAGGGCGCTCGACGAGCCTGATGCTGTTTACGGGCTGATCGCCCAAAGCGTGACGATTTCTGACGACCGCAACAGTTTCACCTTCTCGCTGCGCCCGCAGGCACGGTTCCACGATGGTTCCCAGCTGACTGCGGAAGACGCCGCCTTCACCTTCAAGCTGCTGAAGGACAAGGGCCATCCCGACTACGCGCTGTCGCTGACCCACCTCGACGACGCGGCAGCCGTCGACGTTCACACGCTGCAGCTCAAATTCTCAGGCAAGCAGTCGGCCCGCACCATCCTCAACGTGGTCAGTTTTCCGATCCTTTCGAAGGCCTTCTTCACGGCCAACCCGTTCGATTCCTCCCAGCTCAACCCGCCGCTCGGCTCAAGCGCCTACAAGGTCGGGCGCTGGTCCGCGGGCGCCTGGATCGAATATGAGCGCGTGGCCGACTATTGGGGTAACGACCTGCCGGTCAATCGCGGCCAGAACAATTTCAGACGTATCCGCATCGAATTCTACCAGGATCGTACGGCCGGGTTCGAGGCCTTCAAGAAGGGCGAGATCCTCTACCGCGAGGAGTTCACCTCGCGCGTCTGGGCGACGGCCTACGACTTCCCGGCCTTTACCGCCGGCAAGGTGATCAAGCATGAGTTCCCGGCCGAAACCACGCCTTCCATGCAGGCCACCGCGGTCAACCAGCGGCGTGAGCAATTCAAGGATCCACGTGTTCGGCAGGCGATCGCGCTCTGTTTCGATTTCGAATGGACGCGGCGCAACTTCTTCTATGGCTCCTACGAGCGCTCGCAGTCCTGCTTCGAGAAATCCGACTTCCGGGCCGAGGGCATGCCAACGCCGCAGGAGCTGGCGCTGCTGGAATCACTGCGCGACCAGCTGCCGCCGGAGCCCTTCGGTGAAGCGGTGACGCAACCGCCATCGGATGGGTCCGGACGAGATCGCAAGCAACTGAGCGCTGCGCTGAAATTGCTCGCAGAGGCTGGCTGGAAACGCTCCGGCGATTTCGTGCTCAATGACAAGGGCGGCCGGCTGGCGGCTGAATTTCTGGTCGACGACGAGACCTTCGTGCAGGTCTATTCGCCTTGGGTCGCCAATATGAAGGCCATCGGCATCGATGCTTCGATCCGCCTGGTGGATTCGGCGCAGTACCAGCTCAGGCAATCGACATTCGATTTCGACCTGCTGTCGGCCGCCTTCAACTTCAGCGCCACGCCGACCCGCGACGATCTGGAGATCTTCTTCCACTCGCGGAGCGCCGCGGTGTCGGGCTCGCGCAACCTGTCGGGCATTGCAAACCCGGCCGTCGATGCGCTGATCGATGCCGTCGGCGCTGCCAAAGACCGTGAAAGCCTGACCACCGCCATGCGCGCGTTGGACCGGGCCTTGCGCGCGCGGCGCGATTGGATTCCAAGTTGGTATCTGGCGAATCACCGAAGCGCCTATTGGGACATGTTCGGCTTTCCAGGGCAGAAACCCGATTTCGGCTTTCCGGTCGAGGCGCTGTGGTGGTTCGACAAGGGCAAGGCGGCAAAGATTGGCAAAGCCTGACATGATCATCCGCGCGGGGCCTGTCGCCTGATGGGCGCCTATATCCTGCGCCGCATTCTTCTCATGATCCCGACGCTGTTCGGCATCATGGCGATCTCCTTCGCGGTCATCCAGTTCGCGCCGGGCGGCCCGGTCGAGCAGGTGATCGCCAAGCTGACCAACCAGGGCGGCAACGACCGCCTCGGCAGCGGTGGCGGCGACGCCGGTGGCGGCAATCTCGACGTGGCCGGTGATGTCGGCTCGAAATATCGCGGCGCGCAGGGGCTCGACCCCGAATTCATCAAGAAGCTGGAAAAGCAGTTCGGCTTCGACAAGCCGCCGCTCGAGCGCTTCGGCATGATGCTGTGGAATTATATCCGCTTCGATTTCGGCGACAGCTATTTCCGCGATATCTCGGTGCTGAACCTGATCCTGGAGAAGATGCCGGTCTCGATTTCCATCGGTCTGTGGATCACGCTTTTGTCCTACCTGATCTCGATCCCGCTCGGCATCCGCAAGGCGGTGAAGGACGGCTCGACCTTCGACGTCTGGACCAGCGGCGTCGTCATCGTCGGCTATGCCATTCCCGGCTTCCTGTTCGGCATCCTTCTGATGGTGCTGTTTGCCGGCGGTTCGTTCTGGGACTGGTTCCCGCTGCGCGGCATCGTTTCGGACAATTGGGACCAGCTGTCCTGGCCCGCCAAGATCGCCGACTATTTCTGGCATATGACGCTGCCGCTGACGGCGCTGGTGCTGTCGGCTTTCGCAACGACCACCCTGCTGACCAAAAACTCTTTCCTCGAAGAGATCCGCAAGCAATATGTCGTGACGGCGCGCGCCAAGGGCCTGTCGGAGCACAAGGTGCTCTATGGACACGTCTTCCGCAACGCCATGCTGATCGTGATCGCCGGCTTTCCCGGCGCCTTCATCTCGGCCTTCTTCACCGGCTCGCTGCTGATCGAGAACATCTTCTCGCTCGACGGCCTCGGCCTGCTCGGCTTCAAGTCGGTGATCGACCGCGACTATCCGGTGGTGTTCGCCACGCTTTACATCTTCTCGCTGCTTGGCCTGTTCGTCGGCCTTCTGTCCGACCTGATCTACACCTGGGTCGATCCGCGCATCGACTTCGAGCGGAGAGACATCTGATGGCCGAGGCTGCGATCGAAAGCGCGCCGGCCAGGCCTCGCAGGCCATTCCTGTCGCCGCTCAACCAGAGGCGGTTGCAGAATTTCAAGGCCAACCGGCGCGGCTACTGGTCCCTCTGGATCTTCCTGTTCCTGTTCGTGCTGTCGCTGTTTTCCGAGCTGATCGCCAATGACAAGCCGATCATCGCCTCCTACAAGGGCGAGATCCTGTTTCCGGTCCTGGTCGCCTATCCGGAAGAGAAGTTCGGTGGTTTCTACGCCGTCACCGACTATCGCGATCCGGTCATCCAGGACGAGATCAATGCCAATGGCTGGATGATCTGGCCGGCGGTCCGTTACTCCTATCAGACCGTCAACAACGCCATTCCAGAGCCGGCGCCGGCAAAACCATCCTGGCTTTACGACAAGAACAAGCGCTGCGGCCAATACCCGAAGGGAGAGGCCGACGAGAACTGCGTTGTGGGCAACTGGAACTGGCTGGGCACCGACGACCAGGCCCGCGACGTGCTGGCCCGAGTGCTCTACGGCTTCCGCATCTCGGTTCTGTTCGGGCTGATCCTGACGCTCGGCTCGTCGCTGATCGGCGTCGCGGCCGGCGCGGTGCAAGGCTATTTCGGCGGCTGGACCGACCTTCTCTTCCAGCGTTTCATCGAGATCTGGTCGGCGATCCCGGTGCTCTACCTGCTGCTCATCGTCTCGGCCATCCTGCCGCCCGGCTTCTTCATCCTGCTCGGCCTGATGCTGCTGTTCTCATGGGTGGCCCTGGTCGGAGTGGTGCGGGCCGAATTCCTGCGCGCCCGCAACTTCGAATATGTCAACGCGGCGCGCGCGCTCGGCGTGCCAAACCTCACCATCATGTTCCGGCACCTGTTGCCCAACGCCATGGTGGCGACGCTGACCTTCCTGCCCTTCCTGCTCTCCGGCTCGATCTCGACGCTGACCTCGCTCGACTATCTCGGCTTCGGCCTGCCGCCCGGCTCGGCCTCGCTCGGCGAATTGCTGAAACAGGCGCAACGCAACCTCAACGCGCCCTGGCTCGGCATTTCGGGCTTCATCGTCATCTCGCTGATGCTGTCGCTGCTGGTCTTCATCGGCGAGGCGACACGCGACGCCTTCGATCCGCGCAAGACGTTCAAATGAGCGAAGCCCTGCTGTCCGTCCAAGATCTGAGCGTCGCCTTCGCGCAGGGCGGCAAGCAGTCCATCGCCGTCGACCATATCTCGTTCGACATCGGCAAGGGCGAGACGGTTGCCCTGGTCGGCGAATCCGGCTCGGGCAAATCGGTATCGGCGCTGTCGGTGCTGAAGCTCCTGCCCTATCCCGCCGCCAGCCATCCCTCGGGCAGAATCCTGTTCAGCGGCGCCGACCTGCTCGCCATGAACGAGAAGGCGTTGCGCGGCGTGCGCGGCAACAAGATCACCATGATCTTCCAGGAGCCGATGACCTCGCTCAACCCGCTGCACACGGTCGAGCAGCAGATCGTCGAGGTGCTGCAACTGCATCAAGGCCTGCGCGATGCTCCGGCCAGGGCGCGCACGCTGGAGCTGCTCAACGAGGTCGGCATCCGCGAGCCGGAGAAACGTCTCGACGCCTACCCGCACCAGCTCTCCGGCGGCCAGCGCCAGCGCGTCATGATCGCCATGGCTTTGGCTAACGAGCCGGAGCTTTTGATCGCCGACGAGCCGACGACGGCGCTCGACGTGACCGTGCAGGCGCAGATCCTCCAGTTGCTCGCGGAGTTGAAAAGCCGCAAGGGCATGTCGATGCTGTTCATCACGCACGACCTCGGCATCGTCAGGAAGATCGCCGACCGTGTCTGCGTGATGACCAAGGGCAAGATCGTCGAGACCGGGCCGACCAAGGAGATCTTCGCCAACCCGCAACATCCTTACACGAAGCATCTCTTGGCCGCAGAGCCGAAGGGCAAGCCGCCTGCGGCAGACCCGGGCGCCAAATCCGTCATGGCGGGCAAGGACATGAAGGTCTGGTTCCCGATCAAGAGGGGCTTCTTCCGCAAGACCGTCGACCATGTGAAGGCCGTGGACGGCATCGACGTCACCGTGCGCGCCGGCCAGACGCTGGGCGTGGTCGGCGAATCCGGTTCGGGCAAGACGACGCTCGGGCTGGCGCTCGCGCGGATGATCTCCTCGACCGGCACGATCAACTTTAACGGACGCGACATCAACCAGCTCTCCTTCAGCGCCATGCGGCCGCTCAGGCGCGAATTGCAGATCGTTTTCCAGGACCCGTTCGGATCGCTCAGCCCACGCCTGTCGGTTTCCGAGATCATCGAGGAAGGGCTGAAGATCCACGAGCCGAAGCTCTCGCCCGACCAGCGCGACGACAAGGTGGTCGCCGTGCTGAAGGAGGTCGGTCTCGATCCGGAAACGCGCCATCGCTACCCGCACGAGTTCTCCGGCGGCCAGCGCCAGCGCGTCGCCATCGCGCGCGCCATGGTGCTCAATCCGCGCTTCGTCATGCTCGACGAGCCGACCTCGGCGCTCGACATGAGCGTGCAGGCGCAGGTGGTCGATCTTTTGCGTAACCTGCAGGCCAAGCACAATCTCGCCTATCTCTTCATCAGCCACGACCTCAAGGTCGTCCGCGCCCTTGCCAATGACGTCATCGTCATGCGCAATGGCAAGGTCGTCGAAGCGGGACCTTCCGAACAGATCTTCGGCAGCCCGCAGACCGACTATACGCGGGCGCTGATGGCGGCGGCCTTCAAGATCGAGACGGCGCCGACCGGCGTGGTCAGCGAATAGGCCCGGCTGGATTGACGTAACAAGGACTGAATCCGCAAATGGAAAAAGGCAAAATCCTGCTTGCCGTCACGGCCTTTCATCCGCAGCGCTGGCATCAGCTGCTGGCGGCCGAGCGCGAGGTGGTGCTGGAGCCGGCAGGCGCCAACGATCCCTCGATCGCCTACGCGGTGGTGTGGAAACAT
Source organism: Mesorhizobium sp. M2A.F.Ca.ET.039.01.1.1 (assembly GCF_003998035.1). Lineage (NCBI taxonomy): Bacteria > Pseudomonadati > Pseudomonadota > Alphaproteobacteria > Hyphomicrobiales > Phyllobacteriaceae > Mesorhizobium > Mesorhizobium sp. M2A.F.Ca.ET.039.01.1.1. The sequence goes on from NZ_RZRY01000004.1 coordinate 28,363, forward strand.
AAGCCGAACCTGCTCTCCGGGCTGCCCAACCTGCGAGCCATCTTCTCGGTCGGCGCAGGCGTCGACCATATCTTCGCCGATCCCGGCCTGCCCGACGTGCCGATCGTCAGGGTGGTCGCCGACAATCTCACCCAATACATGACCGAGTATGTCGTCTGGCGGGTGCTCGATCACCATCGGCACGGCATGCTCTACCGGGCGCAGCAGCCGAAGAAGATCTGGCACGAGCCGCCGCAGCGCCCGGCCGGCGACATTTCCGTCAGCATCATGGGCCTCGGCCATCTCGGCCGCGCGGCGGCATCGGTGCTTTTGTCGCTCGGCTTTGCCGTGAACGGCTGGTCGCGCACCGACCGGCCGATGAAAGGTGTTTCGACCTATGCCGGCGAGGCGGGGCTGATCCCCTTCCTCAACGCCACCGATATCCTCGTCGTGCTGTTGCCGCTCACGCCGCAAACCCAGGGCATCGTGAATTACGGGCTGCTCAAGGAGTTGCGCCGGCGCAACGGGCTGGGCGGCGCCGTGCTGATCAATGCCGGTCGCGGACGCTTGCAGAAGGACGCAGACATCGTGCGCGCGCTGGATGACGGCACGCTGAAGGAAGCGAGCCTCGACGTGTTCGAGGTCGAGCCGCTGCCGAAGACAAGCCCGCTGTGGAGCCATCCGAAAGTCTTTATCACGCCACACGCGGCGGCGACATCGGATCCGGCTCATCTGGTGCCAGCCATGCTGCGGCAGATGGATGCGTTCGAGCGCGGCGAGAAGCTCGAAAACCTGGTCGACCGCGAGGCCGGGTATTAGTTGCCTTGGCAGACCCCATGCCTTGGCGATTGGCCGAGACGCCTGTCGCGGTCGTCATCCACGGGCGGAGCAAGGAGCGTAGCGACGCGCGCAGACCCGAGGATCCATGCCGTGACTTGGGAGCGCCGCGGCGGTCCGGAATTCTGCACCGTTGCACACTTCGGTCCAGGTAACGGAATGGATTCTATGGTCTGCGCGCGTCGCTGCGCTCCTTGCTCCGCCCTAGAATGACGAGGTTCAAGAGCCTCCAGCTCATCGCCAGCGATGGGCGTTCCGGCCAATCTCCAACGCATGCCACCTGCCAACGCAAAACACAGCCGACCGGTCAAAACCCCTGTGCGGTGCCACTAGTTCAGGCTCAAACCCCAGTCCCGGAAACATTGCTTGATTGCACTCACCGAGGACAGCCGCAGCTTTGGCAGGTCGATCGCATCCAGCATCGCGCTGTATCGCTTGCGATTTCGCGGCGTGACTACGGTGATATGGTGGATCATGTCCCATTTGACGCTGTCGCGCCCGCCTTCCAGGGCGCCGTGCCTGCCGGTCACGAACAGGGATCGCCGGAAATAACGCAGCAAGCTCATTGGCGTGGAGACGTCCAGCAGGATCAAGCCGGTCGCGTGCCGGAAACGCTGCGGCATGCAAACCGAGTAGTTGCCGTCCATCACCCAGCCCTCACCGGCGATGGCTGCATCGTGCAGGGCGATGAATTCGTCCCTTGGTCGCTGCTCCCAATCCGTATTGGGCAGATGAAAGAGCTGATCGAGGTGAACAGGTTCCAGGCCGCGCTTGCGCGCGATCGCGTTGGCAAGGGTGGACTTGCCGCTGTTGGACGGTCCCAGGATGCAAATGCGGTCGCCGAGGTCTGAGAGGTTCATCGGTTGGTCTTTCAAGAGCGCGATCAAACGCTCGTCGATGCAGCAGAGCGCCCAAGCGGAATACGGAATATCGGACGCTCAGGAAGGCTGCGAGCCGGGCAGCCCGAACGTCTCCTTCTTCTTCGGCTTGCCGCAGTCGCGGCGCTCGATCGAGCGGTTCATGGCGTCGATCTCACCGCTCGCCTTGTTGCTGGCGCGCTGCGCCTTGGAGCGCATGTCCGGCGTGAACGGGCCGAAGCCCATCGCCGGATTGGAGAAGACCGGCTTGGCCGTGATCGGCAGATTGTTCTGCTGCGCCAGTTGGTTGCGCTGCGCCAGCAATTGGTCGCAAGGCACATCGTCATATTGCAGTGAGGACTGGACGTCCTCGTCCTGGCGCTCGGCCATAGACGTGCCGCCGACACAGCCGGCGACCGTCAGGCAGGACGTCAACACAACCATGGTCCAGCGCATGGATTTCTCCTCGTGATGTCTGCCCCGCGCCACCCCGACCATGCCATTCAGGCTTTTTCGCAGCAAGGCCGGGCTCATGAGAGTGCCGGATTGCTCACCCGGCAGATGCGGCGGCAAAGCCGGCCACAATGGCCAGGCCCTCGACGGGATCATGCCGGTCGTGCCGGATAACCACGCTTTCCAGAGACAGGACCGCAAGCCCGCTGGCGGAGAGCACGCGCCGCGCATACGCCTCGGAATGAGCGTAGCGCCGTGACGGCAAAAGGGCGAAATCATCGCTGCCGGTATGCGTCTCGAGCGAGAAGGCGAATATGCCGTTCTGCGCAAGCATGTTCGCGACCGCGCCGACGATGCGTTCGAGCGCGCCCAGATAGATGAACACGTCGGCCGCGACCACAAGGTCGGCCCGCGCGCCAGAGTGGGAAAATCGCTGAAGGTCGGCCTTGGCCAGCAGGTCGTAGATGCCTTTGGCTTTCGCTTTGCTGAGCATGGCGGCCGAGATGTCGTAGCCCTCCAGCCGGTCGACGAACGGGCGCAGCCTTTCGCCCATCAGGCCGGTGCCGCAGCCGAGGTCGATGGCCAGCCGGAACCGGCCGGGCCTTGCCTCGCGGATGGCCTGGCTAAGGAAGTCCGGCAGCCGATAGCCCAGCTTCCCGACAAGCGAGTGCTCGAAACTGTCGGCGTAGTGATCGAACAAGGTCTCGACAAAGGCGCTGGGAGGCGCCGGGGCCGCGGGCACCTTGCCGATCAGGTGAAGCTTGAGTGCGGCGCCGAGGCGGTCCGCGGGGTCGAGCTTCAGCGTCATGGCCCAGGCCTGCGCGGCCTGATCGAGCCGGCCAGCCGCCTCCTCCATTTCGCCGAGGCGAAACCAGCCGGCGGCCCATCGCGGCGCCAGTTCCAGCGCGCCGAGCAGGAGCTCCGCCGCCTGCGCGGGCTCGCCCGAGGCGAGCAGCATCTCGGCGAAATCGGCGCGACGGTCGGCAGTCAAATCGCCCGATGAGGCCTGGAGCGGTTTCATTCGTGAAGAATCCCACCGTGGATGCGCAGCCGGCGGCTGCCCTTAAGATGAGTCAGCAGTCTCTTGCAACGGGCTTCCCGCGCTGAGTTTAGCCACTATCTTGGAACCATGCGCGCCAGCGACCTGCTCAAACCCCGGCCGGAGGGCCTCTACTGCCCGCCCGGCGATTTCTTCATCGATCCGGTGCGGCCTGTCGAGCGGGCGCTGATCACGCACGGCCATTCGGACCATGCACGCTCCGGCCACCGCTCGGTGCTCGCCACGCAAGAGACGCTCGACATCATGGGACTGCGCTATGGCGAGGATTTCGCCGGAACGACGCAGGCGGCAGTGCATGGCGAAACACTCGACATGAACGGCGTCGCCGTCACCTTCCACCCGGCCGGGCATGTCCTGGGCTCCGCGCAGATCTGCGTCGAGCACCGGGGCATGCGCATCGTCGCTTCCGGCGACTACAAGCGGCAAAAGGACGCCACCTGCCTGCCGTTCGAGCCGATCCGGTGCGATGTCTTCATCACCGAGGCGACCTTCGGCCTGCCGGTGTTCCGGCATCCGCCGGACCATGAGGAGATCGCGCGCGTGCTGAAATCGGCGGCGCAGTTTCCCGAACGCTCGCACCTGATCGGCGCCTATGCGCTCGGCAAGGCGCAGCGTGTGATGCGGCTGTTGCGCGACGCCGGCTACGACAAGCCGATCTATATCCACGGCGCGCTGGCCAAGCTCAGCGAATATTATCAGAGCCAGGGGATCGATCTCGGCCGGCTCGAGCCGGCGACGGTTGAAAGCGGCGCCAAGGCCGATTTCGCCGGCGCGATCGTCGTCGGCCCGCCCTCGGCCTTCGCCGATCGCTGGGCGCGGCGTTTTCCGGACCCGATCTCCTGCTTCGCCTCGGGCTGGATGCGCATACGCCAGCGGGCAAAGCAGGGCGGCGTCGAGCTGCCGCTGATCATTTCCGACCACGCCGACTGGGACGAGTTGATCATCACCATCAAGGAAACGGGTGCTGCGGAAATCTGGGTCACGCATGGCCGCGAGGAAGCGCTGGTGCGCTGGTGCGAGCTGGAGGGCATCGCGGCAAGGCCGTTGCATCTGGTGGGCTATGAGGACGAGGGCGATTGATGGAACAGTGTTCGCCAATCGTCACCGCCGCGCTCTACGGCCCCCCTCTCTGTCCTGCCGGACATCTCCCCCTCAAGGGGGGAGATTGGCAGTTTCGGCGCCGGCGCATCTCCCGCGACAGTGGAGATTGGCGAAAGCCGTGGCGACATCTGATCTCCCCCCTTGAGGGGGAGATGGCCGGCAGGCCAGAGAGGGGGGCCTCGCGCCGGCTTTTGCCCCTGGCGTGGCGCGCATGAACCGCTTCGCCGAGCTCCTCGACCGTCTCGTGCTGACGCCGTCGCGCAACGGCAAGCTGACGCTGCTCAGAGACTATTTCCACAGCGTCGAGGACCCCGATCGCGGCCTGGCGCTGGCGGCGATCACGGGCGATCTCAACATCGCGGCGGTGAAGCCGGCGATGCTGCGCGCGCTGGTGGTGGAGCGCATGGATCCTGTGCTGTTCGGCTATTCCTACGATTATGTCGGCGACCTCGCCGAGACCGTGTCGCTGGTCTGGCCGCAGCCGCAAGGACACATCCCCAATCACATGCCGACGCTTGCCGAGGTGGTCGGCAGACTGCAGGCGGCAAGCCGCTCCGATGGGCCCAAGGTGCTGGCGCGGCTGCTCGACGACGCCAACATCTCGGCGCGCTTCGCCATCATCAAGCTGGTGACCGGGGGCCTGCGCATCGGTGTGTCGGCGCGGCTCGCCAAACAGGCTCTGGCCGATCTTGGCAAGGTCGACGTCAGCGAGATCGAGGAGCTCTGGCACGGGCTGACGCCGCCTTACACCGAGCTGTTCGCCTGGCTGGAAGGCCGGGCGGAAAAGCCGAGGAGCGCGGCACTTGCGCTGTTCCGGCCGGTGATGCTCTCCAACGCCGTCGACGATGGCGACCTCGAAAAGCTCGACCACGGCGCTTATGCGGCGGAGTGGAAGTGGGACGGCATCCGTGTGCAGGCGGTGTGCGAGGGCGGCGTGCGCCGGCTCTATTCGCGTACCGGCGACGATGTGTCCGGGGCCTTCCCAGACCTTGCCGCGGCGATGACGTTCGAAGCGGCGCTCGACGGCGAGCTTTTGGTCGGCGACCCTCGCGAGGCGACCGGAACCTTCTCCGACCTGCAGCAGCGGCTGAACCGCAAGAGCGTGTCGCCAAAGATCCAGCAGCGCTATCCGGCCTTCATGCGCTGCTACGACGCGCTGCAGATCGACGGCGAGGATTTGCGCTCGCTGCCTTTCGCGGAGCGCCGCAAGCGTCTCGAGGCCTTCGTGAAGACGCTTGATCCCAGCCGCTTCGATCTCTCGCCGTTGGTCGAGTTCCCCGATTGGGAGACGCTGGAACGGCTGCGCCAGGCGCCGCCGCATCCGATCATCGAAGGGGTGATGTTGAAGCGCTGGGATTCGCCATACCTTGCCGGCCGGCCGAAGGGCCCGTGGTTCAAATGGAAGCGCGATCCGCACACCATCGACGCGGTGCTGATGTATGCGCAGCGCGGCCACGGCAAGCGTTCCAGCTTCTATTCAGACTACACGTTCGGTGTGTGGTCCGGCCCCGAGGGCTCGGAAGAGCTGGTGCCGGTCGGCAAGGCCTATTTCGGCTTCACCGACGAGGAGCTGAGAGAGATCGACAAATATGTGCGCGACAACACGATCGAGCGTTTCGGCCCGGTGCGCTCGGTGCGCGCCGACCGTCGCAACGGCCTCGTGCTGGAGGTGGCGTTCGAAGGCCTCAACCGCTCGACCCGGCATAAATCGGGTGTCGCGATGCGCTTTCCCCGCATCTCACGGCTGCGCTGGGACAAGCCGGCGGCGGAAGCCGACCGCATCGAGACGCTGCAAGCGTTGTTGGATGGCTAAGGGCTAAAAATCCGACGTCGGCGCTGTCACCCCGCCCGCGCCTGCGGCGCGGGTGGGGTGCTGCGCCTGCGTCGATAACTACACAGACGCGATCACTGCGCGATCGAAACGCGTATCTCGTAGATATCGACCGACTTGCCCTTCTGATCGATGTCGGAGTTGATGGCGATGGTTCCGGCGGCGCCTGGATGCTTGTCCGGGAACTGCACGTCGAACAAATATTCGTTGCGTTCGTGGCCGACGGCGTAACGCTTGCGGCCGCAATCGCCGAGATCGCCGAAATTGCAGTCGACCGATATCTGCGTCTCCTTGCCTTCTTCCGAGCGGGCGACGACGTCGAACATGGCGTGCTTGCCAACAAGCTTCTCCAGAACGCCCTGGCCGACATCGAAGGCAATGGCAGAGCCGGAGGCGCCGGAGCGGATGCGCAGGAACTGGCCGGTGTCGTCCTTCATCACGTCGGCGCCGGCGTCGGACGGCGTGCTGACATGGGTCGGGTCGGCGGGCGAGAAGACGTTGATCCAGTTCTTCGACTGGTCCGCCTCGCCCGGCTTCTGCGGCGAGCCGGTGTCGCCCGGCTGCGAGGAGTCCTCGCTGTCAAGGGTCGGCGTCGGTTCCGGCGGGCCGGTGTCGAGCTCGGCCGCCGTCTTGAAGACGCCGGTCTGCTTGGCGAAGTAGAGACCGATGCCGGCGGCGGCGAGCAATGTCGCGACGACGAAGATCGCGGTCAGCGGCAGGCGCCGGCCCCTGATCCGCCGCTCATCGCGATCGGGCGCGACCTCGGCGCCGTTGCCGACGGGAGCGCCCGGCGATTCATCGAGCGACGGCGCATCGGGAAGCGCCGTCTCGTCCGGCATGATGTCGGGCACGCGCGGCAGCACGCGCGAACGCGGCTGGTCCGAAGCGTCTGGCTGCACCGGCCCGTCGACGGTGATCGAGGGTGAGCGTGCTGATTGCGACGGCGGCAGCGGCGCGTCGACCGAAGGCGCGGCCGAACCGGCAGGCGCCTCGACGCGGGGCGCCGGCGCGCCATTGCTGGCCGGCACGACATTTTCCGGCGGCAACGTCACATCGGGGACGGCCGGCAGGAACTCTGATTCGATCTCGGTGATCTTGGCCTGCACCGCCTTGCGGCGGCCGATGGCGGCCTCGACCGTGATGTTCGGGTTGGCCTGCAGGACGCGGTCCAGCGCGGCAAAGGCCGATCGATAGACCTTCTCTCGGAACGCCCGGTCCTCGGCATTGCCTTTCTCGAAGGCATTGCGGATAGCTTTCTCGATGGGGTCCAAGCGAGCTCCCTCTGCGCGTTCGCTCACAGTTCCCTGATCGTTAGCCGCAGGCGGCCAATCGATCAACGGGCGAGCGGCTGCTTGCCGGCGTATCCAACGCCATTTCGGGGTTTTTTGCTGGAGAATCAACATTTTTCGTCACGAACACGCCGGGCGATGCGGCCGTGGGGCAGCCGGCTTGGACGCCACCGCGCGCCACGGCCGCGCGTGTTGCGCGGTAACCGTAGATGGGAATTGCCGGCAAAGAGGCCGGAATTCGCCGCTGCCCATCTTGAATTAGCGAGCGGTTGAGTCTATCACGCAGCGCATTCTGGAAGCCTGACGCTTCCCGGGCCGCTTTAGCTCAGTTGGTAGAGCACATCATTCGTAATGATGGGGTCGCGTGTTCGAGTCACGCAAGCGGCACCAAAAATTCAAGCACTTAGCCGATCGCCTCGCTCGATTTGTCCGAGTGGCGGCGGAAGTTCTCTTCCAGCATCTGCAGCGACGGCGCCTCCCAAACTGAACCAAAAAGGGCACTGAAGAGCGGGCAAGTCACTCAAAATCGGGCAAGTCACTCAAGTTGAACAACAGCCGCGCATGTTGTCTGCGAGCACTGACGTCTTGACCAGGTCGTAGGCAGGTCTCGAAATCCCGGCGGTTACTCATTTCCGTAAGCGCCGCGCCTATCTCCAAGGTTCCGGTTGTGATGGCAGCCAGGGCAGGCCCTTCGGCGAGATTCGATGCAGGCCATTGTGTGACGATCGGGCATTCAATAGTCTTTCCGTTGGGTCGAGGAATGCACGCATGACGCCGAAACTGAACCGCTGGAAGCGCTTCGCCGACTGGGACGAGCGGCCGTTGCGGCTGGACAAGTTCGCGGCGGAAGACCCTGCCAATGGCTTCTCCGCCTTCTCCAGCCCGGCCGATCCCAAACCCGGCATCGGCATCAACGGCGGGCGCGTCGTGTCCCTCGATGGGGTGCTCGAGCACGACTACGACATGATCGACCGCTTCATCGCCCGCCATCACATCGACCCGGAGGTGGCGCCGGAAGCAATGGCCCTGGAGTCAGCGACCATTGCGCGCTGGCTGGTCGACATGAACGTTCCGCGCGAAAAGCTCGTGCGGCTCGCCCACGGCATGACGCCTGCGAAACTCGCTGAGGTCGTGTCGCAGCTCAACGCGCTGGAGATCGCCTTCGCCTACTCAAAGATGCGAGCACGCAAGACTCCAGGCAACCAGGCGCATGTCACCAACGGCAAGGACGACCCGCTCCAGCTCGCCGCGGACGCCGCAACCGCCGTCGCCTTCGGCTTCGACGAGATCGAGACTACGATGCGCGTGTCGCGCAACGCCTGGTCCAACGCGGTGGCGTGTGCGGTGGGCGGCGCCGTCGGCCGCTGGGGAACGCTGTTCCAATGCTCCAGCGAGGAGGCGGAGGAACTGCGCATCGCCATGGCCGGCTTCACGTCCTATGCCGAAACCGTTTCCGTCTACGGCACTGAAAAGTCGTTCACCGATGGCGACGACACGCCGTGGTCCAAGGCATTTCTCGCCGCTGCCTATGCCTCGCGCGGCGTCAAGATGCGCTGTACGTCGGGTGCCGGCTCCGAATTGCTGATGGGCTTCCATGAAGCAAAATCGCTGCTTTACTTGGAGGCGCGCTGCCTCTGCCTGCAGCGCGGCATGGGCGTGCAGGGCACACAAAATGGCGGCATTGACGGCGCGCCCTTGACCGCCACCATACCTGGCGGGGTCCGCGAGTTGATGGCTGAGAACCTCATCGCCGTCTGGCTCGATCTCGAATGCGCATCAGGCAATGATGCGCGCTCCACCGAATCGGAAATTCGTGTCGGCGCCAAGATCCTTCCCTACCTGATTGCCGGCTCAGACCTGATCTGCTCCGGGATGGGATCGATCCTGAAATACGACAATTCGTTCAACCCTTCGCTGATCAACGGCGAGGAGCTGGAAGACTATATGGTGCTTCAGCGGGATTTCGAGGCCGATGGCGGGTTGACGCCGCTGCCCGAGTCCCGCGCGATCGAGTTGCGCGAGCGGGCGGTGGCGGCGATCGCCGCGGTGTTCGAGGAGCTCGGCCTGTCGACACCGACCGAGGACATGAAGACCAGCGTGGTTTATGCCTCCGGTTCCGACGACACGCGCAGCCTGATGCCGCGCGACGTGAGCTTCATCAGCGAGGCCATCAAGGAGCGCGGCATCACCGTGATCGACGCGGTCAAGGCGCTGGCCAACCGCGGTTTCCGAGAAGAGGCCGAGAACCTCCTGAACGTGGTGAAGCTGCGCCTTTCCGGCGACTATCTCCAGACCTCGGCCATGATCCGCAATGGGCGGATCGTCAGCGCGGTCAACGACCCGAACGACTATCTCGGCCCCGGCTCCGGCTATCGCGTGTCCGAAGAACGGCGCCTGCAGCTCAACGACATCCGCGATGTGCTGGATCAGAAAGAAGTGCTGCGCTCGGAGGCCCTGCACGAGAAGGACGAGGCAAGGCGCGTCCGCTATCGCAACCTTGGGCCGGCAGCCAACGGGTCGGCGACCGACGATTTGGTCATCGGCATCAGCCCGGCCTTCGGCTTGAAGCTCTACCGGACGACGGCCGGACATCGGCTGTCCGAAGTGCTTGGCGCCATGCTGGATGCGATCCGCGCGCGCGGGCTTAAGGCGCGCGTCGTCCGCTTCCGCCATACGGCTGATACTTCCTTCCTTGGCCTGTCCGCCGCCCGGCTTGCCGGCAGCGGCATCGGCATCGGCATCCAGGCCAAGGGCACGGCCGTCATCCATCAGCGTGACCGACAGCCGCACAACAATCTGGAACTGTTTTCCAATGCCCCGATCACCAGGCTCGAGCACTATCGCGCTCTCGGTGCCAATGCGGCGGCCTATGCGCTGGGCGAAATGCCGGAGCCCATCGTGGTGCCGCAGCGAGGCGAGGCCATGGGGTCGCGCTATCATGCGCGCGTCGCCCTCATCTACGCCATCGAAACCGGGCTGACCGAGGCCGGCGCGGCTCCCGAAGAGGTCGACGTCGTCCTGACGGGAGCGCAATAGTGACCCTTACGCGTGCCGACTATCCGCTCGCCGAAACCCAGCCTGGCGCCGTCACCGGCAAGCACGGCAAGGCGCTTCCGGAGATAACGCTGGATGCGGTGCTTGCCGGCGAGGTGACGATGGAAGACCTCCGCATCACGCCGCAAGCGCTGCAGGCGCAGGCCGACGTGGCGCGCGATGTCGGCCGGCCGACCCTCGCCCTCAACTTCGAGCGCGGGGCAGAGCTGGTCGAGGTGCCGCAGGATTTCATCATGCAGGTCTACGAACTGCTGCGCCCAGGCCGCGCCAAGTCCAAGGAAGAATTGCTCGAGGCCGCCGCCACGATGCGCGAGACCTACCAGGCCGAACGCATCGCCCGTTTCATCGAGGAAGCCGCCGAGACCTACGCGGCGCGCGGCCTTTTCACGTTCCGCTTTTGAAGGACCGCCCGCTTCTGAAAGGACCGCATGAGCTGGAAAACCGGATTCCGTTCGCTCTACTACCTCGGCGCACCCGAGCCGGATGATCCGGTGCTGGTGCCGGCACAGACCGCCATCCTGATCATCGACGTTCAAAACACCTACCTGGAACGGCCGGATCGCGCGTCGCTTTCACCGCAGGAACAGCAGCGCTACGATCTGTGGACGCCGTTCCACGAGCGCATGCACGGCGCGGTCATACCGAACACGGCAAGATTGCTGGAGTTGGCACGGGCAAATGGCATCGAATGCCTTTTCGCCCGCATCGCCTGCCATACCAAGGACGGGCGCGACCGCTCGCTCTCCCAAAAAATGCCGGGCTGGAACAATTTGCTGCTGCCAAAGAACGACGCGGCATCGCAGCTCGTAGCCGAGCTTCAGCCGGCAGGCGACGAAATCGTGGTGACCAAGACCACCGATTCCGCGCTGACCGGGACAAATCTGCGCCTCATCCTGCACAATCTTGGCATCAGGAACGTCATCTGTTGCGGCATCTTCACGGACCAGTGCGTGTCTTCGACGGTGCGCAGCCTGGCCGACGAAAGCTATGCCGTCATCGTGCTCGAGGATTGCTGCGCGGCGGCGACCGACGAGCTTCATCGCAAGGAGCTCGAAATCATCAACATGATCTATTGCCACGTCATGTCGAGCGCCGAGCTTTGCAAAATCATGGCCTTGGCAAAGTGATGCCGCGTCCGTAGTGTCAATACAGCACTCGCAGGCCGGGACACATCGGCCGCCACGTGCGGGGAACTGCATACAGCTGTCACGAATGGAGAGGGCTTCATGGCCACGGAAACTGCAAGCGGGACGATCGACGTCTCGAAGAGTAACAGCATCAACCTTTTGCACTCGAAAGCCGTGGGGCTTGCGGGGGTGCTCTTTCTGGCCGTCACCGGCGCGGCGCCAATGTCGGCGATGCTGGGCAATGTGCCGTTCGCGGCAGGCTACGGCATCGGCAAATACACGCCGGCCGCCTTCCTGATGGCGACGATCGTGCTGACCATCTTCTCGGTCGGCTATGCGGCGATGGCATCGCGGGTATCGTCCGTCGGTGGGTTCTACTCATTCATCAGCCAAGGGCTCGGCCGCGAGGTCGGCATGTCGGCCGGCATTGGCTCGCTCGCCTGCTACTCGCTGTTCGAGGCCTCGCTCACTGGTTTGTTTGCATTTTTCGGCAATCTTTGGATTTCCCAGCACTTCGGCATCAACGTGCCGTGGATCGTGCTCGCGCTCGCTATGATCGTGGTCATCGCGGCACTCGCCTATCGCGACGTGAAGGTGTCGGCACGGCTGCTCGGGATCGCCCTCATTCTTGAAGTGATCATGCTGGTGATCTTCTCGCTGGGCGTGCTTTTCGCTCATGGTGGGACGAATTTTTCCGGCGATTCGCTCAATGTGTTCAAGGTGTTCACGCCTGTCGCCGAGCAGAAGGTCGGCGAAGTGGCCATACCCGCCGGCGAGGCCGCCGTCGGTATCTTCATGGCGTTCTGGTCGTGGGTCGGATTCGAGATGGCGCCGAACTACGCCGAGGAATCGCGCGATCCAAAGCGCATCATTCCGCAGTCGCTGCTGATCTCAGTCATTGGCCTCGGCCTGTTTTACACCTTCGTCAGCTGGTGCGCGGTGGCGGCCTATCCCACCGAGGCCGACATGGTGGCCAAGGCCTTCTCCGACGGCGTGAACTTCTTCCTGACACCCATTCAGACTTTTGTCGGCGGCTGGGGCTATCAGCTGATGTCGCTGCTCATCCTCACCAGTTCCTTCGCCTGCGGCATGGCCTTTCACAACACCGCTTCCCGTTATTTGTACTCGCTGGCACGCGAGGGCGTCCTGCCACAGGCGATCGCGGAGACGCATGATCACCACAAGAGCCCTCACAAGGCCTCGGCCCTGCAGTCGGTTCTGGCGGCGATATGGGTCCTGCTCTACGGTCTGGCCTACGGCTTCGACGATCCGTCGGGACAGGCCTGGCTGGGCGTCTACACGCTGTTTGCGGTGCTCGGCACCGGACTGCTGCTGGTGCTGCAGGCCGTCGTCTCGCTGGCGATCTACATGTGGTTCAAGAAGAACGGCGGCGGCAGCCTGCTGGCGACGGTCATCGCGCCGTTGATCTCGCTCGTGGTCCAGCTGGTCCTGGTCTACACGCTGGTGGCCAATCTCGCGACGCTCGGCGGCACCAATGGCTTCGCCAGGAGCATCCCCTATGTCGGGCTTGCGATCCTTATCGTCGGCCTGATCTGGGGTTTCGTGCTGAAGTCCACCAACCCCAAGGCGTACGCCAACATCGGTCACATGGTGAACGAAGGCTAAAGCGCTACCGCCCAGAAATCCTTGCGACAACGGGGACGGGGTATCACTCTGTCCCCGTCTCATTTTGGAGCTTCAGATCATGACCCAGTCTTTGAAGGGCCGGTCCGTCGTTGTTACCGGCGGATCGAAAGGCATCGGCAAGGGCATATCGCGGGTGTTCGCGCTGTCTGGCGCCAAGGTCGCCATCATCGCGCGCCATCTCGACCAGGCCGAAGCCGCTGCCGCCGAGATCGGCCACGGCGCCTTTGGCGTGGTTGGCGATGTCACCTCGCTCGCCAGCATCGAGAGCGCTTTTGGGACAGTGGCCGGGAGAAACGGGGGCATCGACGTGTTGTGCGCCAATGCCGGAATTTTCCCGCAGGCCCGGCTCGAGGACATGACATCCCAACAATGGGACGAAGTTGTCGACACCAACCTCAAGGGTACCTTCCACGCGGTCAAGGCAGTCGTTCCCTACCTCAAGAGATCCGACCAGGGCCGCATCGTGCTGACGTCGTCGATCACCGGCCCGGTCACCGGCTTCCCCGGTTGGTCGCACTACGGCGCCACCAAGGCGGGGCAGCTCGGTTTCATGCGCACGGCCTGCATCGAACTGGCCAAATACGGCATCACCGTCAACGCCGTCATGCCGGGCAACATCATCACCGAGGGCCTAGTCGGCCTGGGCGAGGATTACCAGAAGACGATGGCCGCCTCTGTCCCGCTCAAGCGGCTTGGAACCGTGGAGGAAATCGGCTACGCCGCACTCTACTTTGCGTCGAAGGAAGCCGGCTACGTGACCGGGCAGACGATCATCGTCGATGGCGGCCAGATCCTTCCGGAGAGCCTGGAGGCACTGGCATAGAGCGGTTCGTGACGAACCGCTCTATCTCTTTGCCTGACGCAATTCCCCAGGGAAAGCGCTACGCGCTTTTCTCGGGAAAACCGTTTCACGCCTTTCCTACGATTGCTGTCAGGAAAACTTGCTCAGATAGGCCTCGCACAGCCCGACGGTTCCCTCGGTGTATGGGAAGCCCATCGACTTGGCGAGGTCCGTTTCAGCGTGCGAGCCGATCCAGGCAACCAGCAACAGGCGGCGCAGCATCACGAAGGTCGGGATTTCGTCCTCGTCTGCCCTCGGCAGGTCAAGCACGCGGCGATAGCCGGTCGTCCACGACTGGATGAGATCGGTTGCCTGCGGCTCATGCTCGTAGAAAGAGATGGGTGTAGCGGCGTCGTACATAAACCAGCCGAAGCCGCAGTCGTCGAAGTCGATGACCTTGACCGTCTTGCCGTCGATCAAAAGGTTGGCGAGCCGCAGGTCGCAATGGATGAGGCCAAAGCGGTCATGGCCCTTGCCGAAGGCGGCGAGCCTGCGGCAGATCAGCTCCGCACTGCGGCCAAAGAGTTTGGCTTTCGCGGCGTCGACGCCCATGCCGTCACGCCAGCGCCCCCAATGGGGGTTTTCCTCGCCGAGACTTGTCTCGAAATCCCACACGTGGCGAGTGAACCAGGATGGGCGCTTCCATTGCCGGGCGTGGATGTGCATGCGAGCCGTCACCTCGCCAAGCACCTCGAAAGGTTCGCCGAGCGCTTCGCCTATGCCCGGCTCCGAACCGGTCTCCCATTGCG
>NZ_RZRY01000500.1:0-4779 GCF_003998035.1 Mesorhizobium sp. M2A.F.Ca.ET.039.01.1.1
CGTCAGCAGCGCCACGATGGCGCCCGACGCCGCGGCCGTCTGAGCGCCGTACCAGAAGCAGGCGACGATGGCGCGCACCAGCGCCGGAATGTTGGCGCCCCAGATGCCGAAGGAGGCACGGGCTAGCACGGGGTAGGGCACGCCGGTCTTCACGCCGGCATAGCCGACCATGTTCATCAGCGCGTAAATGATCAGCGAGCCGATGCCGATGGCGATGATGAAATTGACGAAGCCGCCGCAGAACAGAAACAGGCTGGCCGCCAGATAGTAGCCCCAGAGGCTATGGACGTCAGAAGTCCAGACATTGAAGATCGAAAACGGTCCCCAGTTCCTGACCGTTGCCGGAGCCAGATCCTCGTTATAGAGGTCAGGCGATGCGCCTTGAATTGTCATTGTCGTTGTTCCCCTTCTTGCAAAACGCGCCCTCACGCGTTTAACCGCGGAGGTTAAGCCTGACGCTGGGGAACCGGCAAGTAATCCATTTGCCGGCTTTCGCCTTAAAGACATTCAATGAGAATCGCCGTTATCTGCCGCCTCGAAGCCTGCATCGGTCGAGTCGCCATGAGCGCTTTCTTGATCGCACAGGTGTCGGCCGGCGGGTTCCGAAGTTTTTCCATCGGCAACCAAATTTGTTTGGAACCAATCCGCCGGACGTGCGTTTATGCGGGTTCGACTGCGTTGCGGTCGGCCGGGAGGATAATCATGGATCGCTTGCATTTCTTTACCCCAGTGCGAATTGCGCGTGGGCAGGGATACCCTGTGGAGGAAGTCGATAGCGTCTCCGAGGCGATGGTGTTCCTGCGGAAATGGCCAACGGGAAGACGCGGCCCGGTTTATCAATGCGCCCTGAATTGCTGTACGGCGGCTATGTCGGGCAAGATGTCGGCTGAGGAAGCGCGGAAAGCCTTTGTCGGCTTCGCCCGCATCACTCGGCTGCTCGACGACGACATGGCGCTGCCACTGGGTGGCGCGTCGATGGACAATGTCTACGCGCTGCGGCGCTAGGCTCGAAAAATCCTTTAAATCAATGTTCTGCGCCGGCAACGACGCAGCACGTTGGGTTTTTGTGGTTCCCAGGTTCCGCACCAGGACGGCTTTGGGAGCCGATGTTTTGACCCGTCAAAAGCGCAGTTTCGCTCTCTGCCAATTTCTAGAAGTCGACGCTTCGAAGCAACAAAGCGTTGAAAATACTTATACGATTTCGGCGTGAAGTATCTTTAAACCTGTTGGCGCTATCCCTACGTCCTCGTTGTTATGTCTATCAGGGCAACATCGATGTAACATTCTCTTACGCCACGCCTTTCTCACGGGGGACTCGGGAGGCGCGGTCACTTTTCCAAACAATGAGCAGCCCGACCGTTCGACGCGCCTTTGGTGCGTCGAGCGTCTCGGCGCGAAATCTCCCCGCTTTGTCAATCAACACCAGCCGGGTGGCGGCCGGGTGAACGAACCCGCGCGCCCTTAGGAGACTAGACATGGAAGCCCTAGAATATCTCGGCCCGATGAAATGGACGGCGATCGAGATCGCCGTGCCGGCTATCGTGCTGGCGATCCTGTTCTGGCGGAGCGGCATGGTCCGCTACATCCCGAACGACCGGCTCGGCATCCTGGAAAAACTATGGAGCTTTCGCGGCTCCGTCAGTGATGGCTTCATAGCGCTCAACCGTGAGGCTGGCTACCAGCCGGAAGTCGTGCGCGGCGGCCTGCATTTCTTCATGCCCTTCCAATACTCGATGCACCGCGCCGATCTCGTCACCATCCCGCAGGGCCAGATCGGCTATGTCTTTGCGCGTGACGGCAAGCCGCTGCCGCCGACGCAGACACTTGCTTCCAACACAGATGCCGACGATTTCCAGGATGTGCGCGGGTTTCTCGAAAAAGGCGGACAGAAAGGACCGCAGCGCAAGATCTTGCGTGAAGGCACCTATGCCATCAATCTCGCGCAATTCATCGTGCTCACTGCCCAGTCGATCTATGCCGTCAATCTGAGCTCGTCGGAACAAAACCTTTTTGCCAACATGTCCAGCATGATCTCGGAGCGGGGCGGCTTTGAGCCGGTCGTCATCCACAATGCCGAGGACATGATCGGTATCGTCACCATCCATGACGGTCCGGCCCTGCCGGACGGCGAGATCATCGCGCCGACCGTGGCCAACGATCCGAACGACCCGAACTTCCACAACAATTTCCAGGACCCGGAGAAGTTTCTCAATGCCGGTGGCTACCGTGGCCGGCAGCTGCAGGTGCTGGCCGACGGCAGCTACTTCCTCAATCGCATTTTCGCGACCGTCGAACTGGTCGAGAAGACGATCATCGACGTCGGCACGGTGGGTGTCGTCGTCTCCTATAACGGCCGCCACGGCGCGGACATATCCGGGCAGGCGTACCGTCACGGCGAGCTGGTCGAAATCGGCGCGCGCGGTGTCTGGTCGACGCCGCTGCTGCCGGGCAAGTATGCGTTCAACACCTTTGCCGGCACTATCATCACCGTGCCGACCACCAACTTCGTGCTCAAATGGACGAAGGAGCAGTTCGGCGATCACAGGCTGGACGAGAACCTGTCCGAAGTATCGTTGATCACCAAGGATGCGTTCGAGCCTGTGCTGCCGCTCTCCGTCGTCGTGCACATCGACTATATGAAGGCGCCGCTGGTGGTACAGCGTTTCGGTGACATCAAGCGGCTGGTCGAACAGACGCTCGATCCGATGGTTTCCGCCTATTTCAAGAACATCGCCCAGACAAAGACGCTGATCCAGCTCTTGCAGGAGCGCAGCGACATCCAGCGCAAGTCAGGCGAGGAGATGCGCGAAAAATTCAATTCCTACAGCCTCGAACTGCAGGAAGTGCTGATTGGCACGCCGCGTGCCGCCGATGGCCAGAACAGCATAGAGCAGATCCTGATCCAGCTGCGCGAGCGCCAGATTGCGGTCGAAAAGGTCGAGACCTACAAATTGCAGGAGAGGGCGGCCACTCAGGAACGTACCTTACGTGAGAAAGAAGCGCTGGCCGAACAGCAAGCCAAGATCACGACCTCGGCACTTACCATCGAGATCAGCGAGAACGAGGGCAAGGCGCAACTCGCCCGCACCCGTCAGGAGGCGGAAACCATCCAGGTCACCGCCAAGGCGGAGGCGGAGAAGGTGCGCCTCGCCGGCCAGGGCGAGGCCGATATGATCAAGGCTGTCGCGCTTGCCGATGCCGAGCGCATCAAGGCGACCGGTTTCGCGGAGGCCGAGAAGGTGCGCGCGCTCGGCCTGGCGGAGGCCGAGGCCACCGAGAAGAAGGTCGCGGCTTTCGGCGGACCGGACTATCAGCTCAACTCGCAGGTTCTCATGCGCTTCGCCGAGGCGATCGAGAATGGCAGGCTGCCGCTCGTGCCGCAGATCCAGATCGGCGCCAATGGCGGCGAGAAGGGGGCCGCCAACGGCCTCGTCGAGATGATGCTTTCGATGCTCGTCGCAGACCGGGTTGGACGACAAAACCTGCCGGGTGCGGTCCCGGAACCCGTTGAGGAGGAATGATTGAGGATGGGCCGGTCGCACCGGCCCATCTCGCGTGGCGCGTTGATGGGCAATGTCTACGCCTTGAGGCGCGGCGCCAGGCTGAGCCACGATGCTGGTCGAGGGCCCCGCGCCGATGTCGGCGCGGCAGGCCTCTTTCTCGACAAGGTCCGACTAAGTCAGTTCCGTGCCAATAGTTTTTTGGGCGCAAGCCAGAATGGCGGCAGGCAAAGCGGAATAGCCGACAGCAGAAGCATCTCGTCCTTGACCTCGACGCCGAGCTCGTCGGCGACGAAGCGTCGGCGCGCGGCGAAGCGGGCCGCGAGCGCCGGATAGCGCTCGGCGATCGTCGCGCGCAGGCCCGCGTCTGCGAAGGTCACGGCGTCCTCGCAGTTGAGCGTCACGCCGTCGGGCATCGGCACGGGAATGATGTCGACCTGGAACGGCATGCCGGAGGCCAGGCGCTCCGTCGAGCCCGGACGTATCGGCGAATGCATCCACTCGTCGAGGCCGACAAGATGGCCGGGATTGAGGGCCGGCCGCAGCCTGCCACGGGCCAGGGTCGAGATCACCGCTTCGTGTATCGCGCCACCTTCGACACCGATTCCTGCCGTCTCGTACCAGGCGATCAGTCCGTCGAAATAAGCCTTGGCCACCTCCAGGAAAGCGGTGTCGGCCTCGGCGATGAGGCCGCCGCGGGCCGTCAGGCCACCCCAGTACCCGACCGCGGTGGTTGCACCCTCGCCGCGCCGCGGCACGCGGGCTGTCGGGCTGCGCAGGCCGATGACGGGGCCGCTCGCATCGTTGGAGGCGAACATCGGATGGCAGCTCATCGGTTCGCCGGCATAGCCCATGCGGGACGCGGCCGCGAGCTCGCTATCACCAAGGGTGAAGCCTGTGACGATCCGCCAGACCGCCATCGATGCCCTCGACGCTCCCCATTCGGCCTCGGCGATCTGGTCTGCGTCGACCACGGCCCGCAGGCCCTCGACCGGGTGCATCAGCACGCGGGTGGCGTCCACGATGTCGGACGGCCCGACGATCGCGGCAATGGCATCGACGATGAAAGAAGGGGCGAGGAAGGTCGGCTTCGCCAAATCCCACTCCTCGCCTTCGAGATACTTCCAGCCGACGATGCCGATCGTGTCGCCGGACCCGAGCCCAGCTTCGCGCAGAACCGCGACAAGATCAGGCTTCTGGCTGCGATCCTGGCCCATCAGGCTCAGTGATTGGGCAAGCATCGTGACGATGTCGGGCAGGCCGGCGATCGGGGTATAAC
>NZ_RZRY01000501.1:0-4769 GCF_003998035.1 Mesorhizobium sp. M2A.F.Ca.ET.039.01.1.1
CGCCGATATCGGTGAAGAATTTCGAGTAGCCGTCGTAATTGCAGGTGATGGTGCCGGCGCCGATATTGGCCGCCGCCCCGACGCGCGCGTCGCCGATATAGGTCAGGTGGTTGACCTTCGCGCCTTCTTCCACTGTCGACTGCTTGACCTCGCAGAAATTGCCCACCTTGGCCTTTTTCCTGAGGTCGGCACCAGGCCGCAGCCGCGCAAACGGCCCAACCTCGCAATTCTCTGCGATGGTGGCGCCCGTCATATGGCTAAAAGCATGGATCGTGGCGCCGGTGGAAATCTTGACGCCCAGGCCAAACCACACATTCGGCTCGACAATCGTGTCGGCGCCGATCTCGGTGTCGTACGAGAAATAAACGGTTTCGGGCGCGATCAGCGTCACGCCGGACAGCATCGCCTCGCGCCGCCGGCGCGCCTGCCAGATCGCTTCCGCCTCGGCAAGTTCGGCGCGGTTGTTGATGCCGAGCGCGCTCTCGAAGCTCGCCTCCGTCGCCACGACGTCGAGCCCCTCGGCGCCGGCGATCTCGACGATGTCGGTGAGGTAGAATTCGCCCTTGGCATTCTTGTTGCCGACTTTGTCCAGCAGCCGCAGCGCATGGCTGCCCGCCACCGCCATCATGCCGGCGTTGCAGAAGCCGATCTTCTTTTCCTCCTCCGAGCAGTCCTTTTCCTCGCGGATGGCGACGAGCTTGCTGCCCTTCTCGACCAAACGGCCATAGCCGGCCGGGCTTGGCGGTCGAAAGCCGATGACCGCCACCGCGGCGCCCTCGGCGAGCTTCTGCCGCGCGGCGGCCAGCGCCTGCGAATCGATCAGAGGCGTATCGCCGAACATGACGAGGATGTCGTCGTAACCCTTTGATATCGCTTCGCGAGCAGCCAGAACAGCATGCGCGGTGCCGAGCCGCTTCTCCTGCACGAAAGTCTCCGCCTTGGGCGCGAATTTCTGTGCTGCCTTGCGCATCTCGTCGGCACCGTGCCCGATCACCAGCGCCAGGCCCGTCGCGCCGGCCGCCTCGGCCGCTTTCACGACATGCGCCACCATAGGCAGGCCGGCTATGGCATGCAGCACTTTTGGCATCGCGCTTTTCATGCGCGTGCCCTCGCCGGCGGCGAGGATGACGGACAGGCAGGATCTCTGGCTCATGGATGGCAACCGTATGAAAGGGCTTGAATCAATGCATGCTAGCAGCGGCGTAATGCTGCACCAATGCGGTTAAATTCCGGTGAGATGGCGGAGCGGAGGTCTCCAAGCGCGGATGTCCGGTGAGGTTCCAGATACAAAAGCACCGCCGCGGTGACGTCAGCCGGTTACATAGGTCAGGAAATATCCCCGGCCTGCTGGGAGTGCTGTGTCAGCATCGGCGGAGGCCGCGCGAGCGTGTCGTCGGTTCTCTGTTGGCGGGGGCGACTCGAACGCTCCACGCCTCGAAAGCGGGATAGCGAATTCTCGTGAAGGCAAGGTCAAACTGCGTTTCCGTTCCATATCGGCGGAGACTGGGAGAGAGATGGATACCATGCGCGCGGCGCGTCTGGAAGTTGGCAGGACATGGACGCGGGGCGGCCCGCGTGCAGGCGTATGGCCGAGCACGCAGCGCCACCTCGCAGCGATCCTGGCTTGCGACGTGGTCGGCTACTCGCGCCTGATGGAGCGCGACGAGCGTGGCACGCTCGAGCGGCTCAAGACCTACCGCAAGGATCTCCTCGAACCGCTGGTCTCCGAGCACCACGGTCGGGTCGTCAAGCTCACCGGCGACGGCATGCTTTGCGAGTTCGCGAGCGTCGTTAACGCGGTGACCTCGGCGATGGCGATCCAGCAGGCCTTGGCGGAACACGAGTCGGAGACGCCCGAGGAAGAGCGGATTCGCTTCCGCATCGGCGTCAATCTCGGGGACGTGGTCTGCGAGGAGGACGGTGACATCTACGGCGACGGGGTCAATACCGCCGCCCGCCTCGAAAGCGTCGCCGATCCAGGCACCGTGGTCGTCTCGGGTACCGCCTACGACCACCTTCAGGGCAAGCTCGACTGCGGCTTCACGCCGCTTGGCGACCTGCGCCTCAAGAACATCGAGCGGCCCGTGCGCGCTTACCGCGTCGAGGCCGACGCCAGCGCCGCACCGCCTCCCCTGCCCGAGAAACCCTCGATCGCGGTTCTGCCCTTCACCAACATGAGCGGCGACCCCGACCAGGAATACTTCGCCGACGGGCTGGTGGAAGACATCATCACGGGATTGAGCCGGGTGGACTCCTTCTTCGTGATCGCCCGAAACTCGTCCTTCACCTACAAGGGCCGGGCCGTGGACCTGCGCCAGGTCGGGCGCGAGCTGGGCGTCCGCTACGTGCTTGAAGGCAGCATCCGCCGAGCAGGTTCGCGGGTTCGCATCAGTGGGCAGTTGGTGGACGCGATCAGCGGGCACCATGTCTGGGCCGACCGCTTCGAGGGCGATATGTGCGACATCTTCGACCTGCAGGACAAGGTGACCGAGAGCGTCGTCGGCGCTGTCGAGCCGAGCATCCGGCTGGAGGAAATCAAGCAGGCGCGCATGAAGCCGACCGACTACATGAGCGCCTACGACCTCTACCTTCGCGCGCTGCCGTGCTTCTACAGCATGACCCGCGAAGGCTTTGCCGACGTGCGACGGCTCACCAACGAGGCGCTCAGCATCGATCCTGGCTTCAACTTGGCGAAGGCACTCGGCGCCCATATCCGCAGCATCTCCGTGAGCCAGTGCTGGCACGAGCCCGACGATACCAGAGTCGCCACGCGCATGGCGCGCGAGGTACTGCCGGAAGCGCGCGACGACCCCACGAGCCTGCGCTTCGCCGCGCAGGTCATTGCCTACAGCGCGAAGGACTACGAGATGGCGCTGGCCACTATCGAACGATCCCTGCGGCTCAATCCCAATTCGGCGCAGGGCCATACCAGCTGCGGCTGGGTCAACGCACATTCCGGCCGCCCGCTCGTCGCTATCGAGCATTTTCATAGGGCAATGCGGCTGAGCCCGGTCGATCCCGAGAAAGGCATCGCGCTCTCGGGCATCGGGATGAGCTACCTGATGCTCGAGCGCTACGAGGAAGCGCTGGCATGGGGTGAACGCGCGCTGCACGAGATGCCGAACTACGGCTCCTCGCACCGGGTGGTGATCATGGCGCTGGTCAAACTCAATCGGTTGGACGAGGCGCGGGCGGCGGCGCAGCGGCTGATGGAGGCGTTCCCGACCTACACGCTCACCCTGCAGAGACAGATCAACCCATGGCAGGACAAGGTGTTCGGCGAGCGTTACGTCGAGGCCTTGGGCGTCGCCGGCGTGCCGGAGTGATCGTCGCGCATAAAATGGCAGCCTACCCCAGTCGCCCCAGCACCGGGAAATTCTCCAGCAGCCAGTAGGACGCACTCTGCACGCCGCCCGTGAGGAAAAATACGCCGGCGACGACCAGCAGCGCGCCGATGCCCTTCTCGACGCGGCCGAGATGGACGCGGAATTTGCCGAGGAAGCGCATGAACGCACCGGAAAACAGCGCCGCGATCAGGAACGGGATGCCCAGCCCGAGCGAATAGGCGGCGAGCAGCAGCGCGCCCTCGCCGACCGTCTCGCGCCCGCCGGCCAAGGTCAGGATCGGCCCCAGCACCGGCCCGATGCAGGGCGTCCAGCCAAAGGCGAAGGCCAGACCCATGACATAGGCGGCGACCATGTTTGCGGGCTTGCCCTGCGACTGGAAGCGCGCCTCGCGCGACAGCAGCGGAATGCGCAATATGCCCAGAAAATTCAGTCCCATGATGATGATGAGTGCGCCAGCCGCCATCGCCAGCGGCTCCTGCCAGACCCGCAGCAGCCTGCCGATGGTCGAGGCGCCGGCGCCCAGCGCGACGAACACCGTGGAGAAGCCGAGCACGAAAGCAAGCGAGGCATAGAGCAGCGCGCCACGCGTGCCTTCCCGCGCCGTCATGGCATGATTGCCGCGGAAATCGTCGACCGACACGCCGGCCATGTAACAGAGATAGGGCGGCACCAGCGGCAGCACGCAAGGCGACAGGAACGAGATCGCTCCCGCCCCGACCGCGCTGACATAGCCGATGTCCAGTGCCATTCCATGAGTCCCGATTGTGCTGGCGTCGATATAGCGATGCGGGCGTGCGCCTGCCAATCACCATTGTGTGGCAAGTCGCCGCTTCGCCAAAGGAAGAAACGGGCTCCACAACGCGTTGACCGAATGAGCGCGCGACTGCCGCGCGCTTGTTCAGGGAGATTTATCATGAAAATGATCGCACTCGGGTTTGCCGCCCTTCTCGGCACCGCCGCGTCCCAGGCCGCCGAGGCCTGGAAGGAAGCCGAAGTGGGCGGCACCAAGATCTACACCGACGCCAAGGGCATGACCCTCTACACTTTCGACAAGGACGAGAAGGGCAAGTCCAACTGCTATGACAAATGCGCCGCCAACTGGCCGCCGCTGAAAGCCAAGGCGAGCACGAAGACCGAAGGCGAATGGTCTGTCGTCAAGCGCACCGACGGCACCCATATGTGGGCCTATGACGGCAAGCCGGTCTACACCTTCGTCAAGGACAAGAAGGCCGGCGACATGAACGGCGAAGGCGTCGCCGGAGCCTGGCACGTCGTGAAGGCAGATTGAGCTCGCCTCATTGAGCGATCCGGCTGCCGGGTTCCTTGATCCGGCAGCCAGTCATCTTTCCGCCGGTCGTCGCCGGTTCGGGGCGCGCACGCCTCCATCGCCAAAAAAGTGATCTTTGCCATACACTCTAAGAG
>NZ_RZRY01000502.1:0-4756 GCF_003998035.1 Mesorhizobium sp. M2A.F.Ca.ET.039.01.1.1
GCATGGGCCTGCCGATCGAGCGGCTGATCATCGCCACCAACGACAACGACATCCTGGCGCGCACGCTGGCGAGCGGCGAATACCGGACCAGGGGCGTGTTCGCCACGACCTCGCCGTCGATGGACATCCAGGTGTCGTCGAATTTCGAGCGCCTGCTTTTCGAGGCGGCTGGCCGCGACGCCGAAACGGTGCGCCGCTACATGAACGGGCTGAAGCAGTCCGGCGCCTTCACCATTGAGGAAGGCGAACTTGAGCGCATCCGCGCCGAGTTCGACGCCGGTCGCGCCACGGTGGACGAGGTCGCGGCCACCATCCGCGCGACGCTCGAGAAAAGCAACTACCTGCTCGATCCGCACACGGCCGCCGCCGTTCATGTCGCCGCGTCCCACGCTTCCGGTCCGGTGCCCATGGTGGTGCTCGGCACCGCGCATCCGGCGAAATTCCCGGCCGCGGTCGAGGCAGCGAGCGGCGTCACCCCTGCCCTGCCCGCATGGCTAGGCGGCTTGATGACAGCCGACGAAAAATACACGATACTTCCATCCGACTTGAAAATGGTGGAAGATTACGTGAACCGCCACTCGCGGGCGGCGCGTTAGGGAGTACTTGCCATATGGGTGTTGAGGTAAGCCGTCTGTCGAACGGCCTGACAGTCGCCACCGAAACCCTTCCAAGCATCGAATCGGTTGCCCTAGGGGCCTGGGTGAAGTCCGGCGCCCGCAACGAGCGCGACGAAGAGCATGGCATGGCCCATCTGCTCGAGCACATGGCGTTCAAGGGTACGAAGCGCCGCAGCGCTTTCCAGATCGCCTCGGAAATCGAGAATGTCGGCGGCGAGATCAACGCCGCCACCAGCGTCGAGACGACCTCCTATTATGCCAGGGTGCTTTCCGACGACGTGCCGCTGGCGGTCGACATCTTGGCCGACATCCTGCAGGAATCCGAATTCGATCCCGACGAGCTGGAGCGCGAGCAGCATGTGATCCTGCAGGAGATCGGCGCCGCCCACGACACGCCCGACGACATCGTCTTCGACCGTTTCACCGAAACCGCCTTCCGGCATCAGACCATCGGCCGCTCGATCCTGGGCACGCCGGAGACGGTCAAGTCCTTCACTTCCGGACAGTTGCACGACTTCATCGAGCGGCAATACGATGCCGAGCGCATGGTCCTCGTGGCGGCCGGCGACATCAAGCACGACAATTTCGTGCGTGAGGTGGAGAAGAAGCTCGGCGGCTTCCGCGCCAAGGCGGCGGGCAATATCCCGCAATACGCGCAATATGTCGGCGGCGACTTCCGCGAGGACCGCGACCTGATGGATGCGCAGATCGTGCTCGGCTTCGAGGGCCGCGCCTATCATGTGCGCGACTTCTACGCCTCGCAGGTGCTGTCGATGATCCTGGGCGGTGGCATGTCGTCCAGGCTGTTCCAGGAAGTGCGCGAGAAGCGCGGCCTCTGCTACTCGGTCTATGCCTTCCACTGGGGTTTTTCCGACACCGGCATCTTCGGCGTGCACGCCGCCACCGGGCAGAGCGACATCGCCAAGCTGGTGCCGGTGATCATCGACGAATTGCAGAAGGCCGGCCAGAGCATCCAGCAGGAAGAGCTCGACCGGGCGCGCGCGCAATATCGCGCCGGCCTCATCATGTCGGCCGAAAGCCCGGCCAGCCGCGCATCTCAGATCGCCAGGCAGATGCTCCTGTTCGGCCGGCCGATCGCCAAGGAGGAATTGATGGAGCGGCTTTCGGCGCTGACCGTCGAGCGGCTGACCGACCTCTCCTCGCGGCTGTTCTCGACCAAGCCGACGCTGACTGCGGTCGGCCCCGTGGGCACGCTTGCGCCCTACGAGGCGATCCTCGAATCGCTTGCGGGTCCGCAGACGACGGCCCGCAGGCTCGCCGTCTAGCTCCGTTCCAGAGCCGTGTTCGCGCTCCCTTTCTTTCGCCGCGACCTGCCGGCACTGAAGGGCGAAAAGGTCACGCTGCGCGTGCCGCTGACCAATGACTATCGCGAATGGTCGACGGTGCGCGGCGAAAGCCGCGCCTTCCTCGAGCCCTGGGAGCCGCGCTGGCAGCCGGACGAGCTCGACCGCACCGCCTGGCGGCTGCGCATCAGCCGGTACCGCGAGGATTACGCGCAGGGCACGGCCATCGCTTTCTTCATCTTCGAGAAATCGAGCGGCAAGCTTGCCGGCGGCATCACGCTCGGCAACATCCGCCACGGCGTCGCGCAGAGCGGCCATATCGGCTACTGGATCGGCGAACGCTTCGGCAGCCGCGGCCTGATGACCGAGGCGGTCAAGCTGGTGTCGCGCTTCGCCTTCGATACGCTGAGGTTGCACCGGATCGAGGCTGCCTGTATTCCCGAAAACGCCCGGTCGATCCGCGTGCTTGAAAAAGCCGGATTCCGGCGCGAAGGACTTCTCCGATCCTATCTCAGGATCAACGGCATCTGGCAGGATCACTACCTCTACGCCCGGATCGCGGACGATCCGCCGGGTGATGGAACGAAGGGCTGAATGTGACGAATTTTTCGCGATTAGCGTCGCTGTTCGCCCTTATCCTGGCGGTCGTCGTCACGTTTTTTGCGGCCATGCCGGCTTTCGCCGTCGAGCCCATCAAGATTGCGCGCGACGACAAGGCGCTCGACCTTTCCGGCGCCGTGCAAATCTACCGAAACCAGGGCGAGAACTTCCAGGTCTCGACCGCGCCAGGCCCTGACGGCATCGTGCGGCGCATCGAGGTGGAGGCCAATGACGCGCGCTCCAGCGGCGACTGGGCCGTCTTCGCGCTGGCCAACACCACCGACCAGCAGCTCGACCGGCTGATCGTCGCGCCGCATTTCCGCCTGGTGAACTCCGGCATCTTCTGGCCCGACCTCGGCTCGACGCGCATCGCCGCGATCACGCCCAGCGAGGGCTTCGCGCTCGACCGCCAGACAAGCCCCGACGCCGACGTGTTCCGCGTGACGCTGAACCCTGGAACGGTGGTGACCTTCATCGCCGAGCTCGCCTCGCCGAAACTGCCGCAGGTCTATCTCTGGGAGCCGGATTCCTACAAGGACTCGGTCAATTCCTACACGCTGTTCCGCGGCATCGTCATCGGCATCTCAGGCCTTCTGGCGCTGTTCCTGACCATCCTGTTCGTGGTTAAAGGAACCTCGATGTTTCCGGCAACGGCAGCGCTCGCCTGGGCGGTGCTGGCCTATATCTGCGTCGACTTCGGCTTCCTCAACAAGATCATCGAAATATCGCCCGGCAACGAGCAGATATGGCGAGCCGGCACGGAGGTGGCGCTTGCCGGAACCTTCGTGGTGTTCCTGTTCGCCTATCTCAACCTCAACCGGTGGCACGGCCATTTCAGTTACGGAGCGCTGGTCTGGATCCTTGGGCTGCTCTTGATCGCGGGCGTCGCCATCGTCGATCCCGCGGTCGCCGCCGGCATCGCCCGCATCTCCTTCGCCGCCACCGCGCTCACCGGCATTGGCCTGATCATCTTCCTCGGCATCCGCGGCTACGACCGAGCGATCATGCTTGTGCCGAGCTGGGTGATGGTGCTGCTCTGGCTATGCGGGTCGTGGATGGCCACCACCGGCATGCTGGACAACGACATCGCTCAGCCGGCGCTGGGCGGCGGGCTGATCCTGATCATCCTTTTGATCGGCTTCACCGTCATGCAGCACGCCTTTGCCGGCGGCGCGCTGCACCAGGGCCTGTTCTCCGATCTCGAACGCCAGGCGTTGGCGGTGGCCGGCTCGGGCGACATCGTCTGGGACTGGGACGTGCTGCGCGACCGCGTGGTGACCAAGCCGGACATCAGCCTGCAGCTCGGCCTAGCGCCGAACAGCCTTGGGGGTGCCGCCCGCAACTGGCTGCCGGTGCTGCACGCCGACGACCGCGACACATTCCGCACCACGCTCGACGTGGTGCTGGAGCACCGCCGCGGCAAGGTGGCGCAGAATTTCCGCCTGCGCGGCGCCGACGGCCACTACCACTGGTTCTCGCTGCGCGCGCGCCCGGTGATCGGCTCCGACGGCGAAGTGATCCGCTGCGTCGGCACCATGGTCGACGTCACCGAGCAGAAGAAATCCGAGGAAAGGCTGCTGCACGACGCCGTGCACGACAACCTCACCGGCCTGCCGAACCGCGAATTGTTCATGAACCGGCTGGAGGCGATCATCTCGATCGCCCGCACCGAGGACAAGGTGCGCCCGACGGTCTTCATCATCGACATCGACCGCTTCAAGCAGGTCAATGACGGCCTTGGCATTTCCGCCGGCGACACCATTCTGCTCACCGTCGCGCGCCGGCTGCACCGGCTGTTGAAGCCGAAGGATTCGCTGTCGCGCTTTGCCGGTGACCAGTTCGCGCTGATGCTGCTTTCCGAGCAGGACCCTGCCCGCATCGCGGCCATGGCCGACGCCATCAAGCACGCGATCAACAACCCGATCACCTTCGCCAAGCGCGAGATCGTGCTCACCGCCTCGATCGGCCTGATCACCTGGACGACGGCGCAGACTTCCGCCGAGGACATGGTCAAGGACGCCGAGCTTGCCATGCACCAGGCCAAGCGTTTCGGCGGCGACAGGATCGAGCCGTTCCGGCCTGCCTTCCGCACCGTCGGCACCGATCGCCTGCAGTTCGAATCCGACCTTCGCCGCGCCATCGAGCGGCGCGAGTTCACGCTTGCCTACCAGCCGATCGTGCGGCTGGAGGACGGCAGCGTCGCCGGCTTTGAGGCGCTGCTGCGGTGGGACCACC
>NZ_RZRY01000503.1:0-4748 GCF_003998035.1 Mesorhizobium sp. M2A.F.Ca.ET.039.01.1.1
GGCGCGCTGCGCGCCGCGAGCGATCACCTGGCCGAGAGCGACCAGGGCGCGGCCTCGAAATTCATGCAGGAGGCCGCGAGCGGGCTGGAACAGCTGTCCTCCTCGTTGAAGGAGAAGCCGTTCGGACAGGTGCTTGAAGACGTCCAGTCCTTTGGCCGCCAGAATCCTGGAGCGCTTCTTGCCGGTTCGGTTCTGGCGGGACTGGCGCTTGGCCGTTTCATAAAGGCTTCGCCGCCCGGCACGCGCCTCCCGACGCAGGGCGCGGCCACGCCTGAATATCCCAGCCAAACCGGCATGGGAACGGACGCAGACCGGGATGACCCTCCAGCGAACTGGGGTTCAGACGGCGGCATACCGGGGAAGGCAGCGGAGCTGAAGAAATGAGCATTCAGGACAATCCAAGTCTCGGCACATTGGTTGCCGATCTGGCGCAACAGGTGAGCACGCTCGTGCAAACGGAGGCCAGGCTCCTAAGGGCGGAAATCTCGGAGAGCGCGACCAAGGCCGGCGCGGGCGCCGTCGAGGTGCTGGGCGGCGCGATATGCCTGCTCGCGGCGCTTTTGGTCTTGTTGCAGGCGCTTGTCATCGCCCTGGCTCGCCTTGGTCTGGGTGCAGGATGGTCCGCCTTGCTCGTCGGTGTGGTGGTTGCCGTTCTGGGCGTGATCCTGTTGCGGACGGGCATGGCAAGCATGGCGCCCTCCGAGCTCGCGCCGGACCGTACACAAGAACAGCTCAAGCGTGACGTGAACGTGATCAAGGAACAAGCGAGATGACCGAGAAATCCGCAGCCGAGCTCGAACGCGAGGCGGAAGCCACGCGCGCAAGGGTGGTGGCGACCGCCGACTCCATTCGCGACAAGATGACCCCGGGCCAGCTCTTCGACGAGTTCACGGGGCTTTTCAGGAATGGCACGGGCTCCGACATGCTCCACAACCTGAAGGTCCAGGTTCGGGACAATCCATTACCTCTGACCATGATCGGCGCGGGTCTGGCCTGGCTGATGTTGGGCAGTGGCGCTTCGAGCGCGTCGACTGGCACCGATCGCGTGACGCGGCGCGGTTCCGGGCCCGATCAGGGAGCATTTGGGGCTGGAATGAGTTCGACGGCCTCGAATGCGGCAGGCTCTGTTGGCGAAGCAGCCAGCGGAGCGGCCGCAACCGTCTCGGGAATGGCAGGCGAAGCAGCCGGTGCAGTGTCGGACATGGCAAGCAGCGCTGCGGACAAGCTTGCGAGCTCGGCGGCAGCTACGGCCGACATGGCGACAAGCGCCGGCCGGTCCGCGCACAATCTGCTGCAGGACCAGCCTCTCGCTGCGGCCGCCGTCGGCCTCGCCATCGGAGCTGCGATCGGCGCCATGCTGCCCCACACGGAACTCGAGGACGAGCAATTGGGCGGCTATCGCGAGAAGCTTCGGGACACTGCCGAAGAGACTTTGAAAGAAGGCCTCGACGCCGCAAAGCAAGTTGCGGCCGAAGCCTACCAGACGGCGAGCGACGAAGCCGGACGGCTGGCGTCAAACGAGGGGACGCTGGCCGACAAGGTCGGCGGTGTCGTCAAGGCCACTGCCGACAAGGCCGACGAGTCGGTGCGCGAGAAGCTCTCCGATTCCGATCCGTTCTCGCGGGAATCGTAACCGGAACTCACGTTCAAGGAACAATGCACGCCGCCGGCGGTTCGGGCGGCGTCAGATCGATGGAGATACTACAATGGCTGAATCGCGCGAATGGCTTGTCCAATGGTTGAGGGACGCTCACGCCATGGAGGAACAGGCAGAGACAATGCTGTCGGGGCAATTGAGCCGGATTGAGAGTTACCCTGAGCTCAGCGAGCGAATTCGTTCTCATCTGGAAGAGACGAAAGAGCAGGCAAGGCGGCTGAAGAGTTGCCTGGACGGGCTCGACGAAGGATCGTCCATGCTGAAGGATGCAGGCGGCAAGCTGACTGCCACGGCGCAGTCGATCAGCGGCGTGTTCGCCGGCGACGAAGTCATGAAAGGCTCGCTGGCGAGCTACACTTTCGAACATATGGAAATCGCCTCTTACACGATCCTCATCGCCGCCGCCAATGCCGCGGGCGAGGCCGAGATTGCCCGCGTGTGCGAACAGAACCTGCGTGAGGAGGAAGCGATGGCCGAGTGGCTGAAGAGCAACCTGCCGCAGGTCACAGAACAATTCCTGGCGCGGGCAGACATGGACAGCGACAGCGCGAAACGCTGATTTTGGAAGCAGGAACAATCGGAGGTTCCACAAGTTGGAGCCCAGGTCGGTCCTCCCACCACCGGTCTAGGCTCCGGGCCCACACTGCTTTGCAGCAGGGCGGGCTCGACTCGGTTTGCCGTCCAGGAACATTCCTCGTCGAAAATCATTAGGGTCTCTGCCGTCCTGGAGTTCCCGTGGCGATTTCGAACATCCAACTTGGCTTGCTCGACCTGAATCAGACGAGGCTGGCTCTGGCGTTTGTCGGTCTGCTCGCCGTCGCCGTCCCCGCGCTTGCCGAGCCGCAGACGATGGTGATCGGCTATCTCGGCGAACAGCGCAAACTGCCTCTATCCCTTGGGCCGTTGGACGAGGCCGTCACAGATGATGGTCTGCAAGGCGCCAGACTGGCCATTGCCGACGACGCCGGCACCGGCCGCCTTCTCGGCCAGCAATTTCGGCTGCAAGAAAGGGTTCTCAAGCCGGGCGAAGCACCTGCCGAAGCTGTCAACGCGTTCGCGGCCGCCGGCATCAGCTTCGTCGTTGCCGATCTCGATGCCGCGCAATTGCTGCAGGCGAGCGCAGCGCCCGGTGCCGAGCGTATGATGCTCTTCAACAGCCGCGATCCTGATGACAGCCTGCGTCAGGAGGACTGCCGAAGAAACGTTCTGCACACCATTCCGAGCCGCGCCATGCTGGCCGACGCCCTGGCGCAATACCTGGTCTGGAAAGGCTGGCAGCACTGGTTCCTGCTGACTGGTCCGCATCCCGACGACCTGGCCATGGCGGCGGCCTTTCGGCGGGCAGCGACGCGTTTCGGGGCGCAGATCACCATCGACAAACCTTGGACGTTCCGGCCCGCCAACGGCCGCGCCGACACCGGACATGTCACGCTCCAGACGGAGATCCCTGCTGCAACGCAGGTCGGCGACTATGATGTTCTGGTCGTCGCCGATGAAGCCGACGAGTTCGGCGCTTATCTCGAGGGGCGCACCGCCTTGCCGAGGACGGTGGCCGGGACGCAAGGGCTGGTCGCCACCGGCTGGAGCGCGGTCGACGAAGAATGGGGCGCCACGCAGCTCCAGGACCGCTTTCACAAGCTGGCCGGACGCTGGATGCTGCCCAGCGACTACGCCGCCTGGCTGGCGGTCAGAAGCGTCGGCGAGGCGGCAACGCGGCTGCACAGCCTCGATCCGACTGCGATAGCAAAGTATCTGCGCAGCGACGATTTCCTGCTCGCCGGCTTCAAAGGACAAGGGCTGAGTTTCCGTCCGTGGGACGGGCAGATGCGCCAGCCCATCTTGATCGCGGGCCCCCGGCTGCTCGTTTCCAGTTCGCCACAACCGGGTTTTCTGCATCAGCGCACGCCGCTCGACACTCTGGGCATCGATCTGGAGGAGAGCACATGCAAACGCTGATCGCGCTCGTGCTGGTGTTGGTCCTTGTCCCGCCCGCGGCGGCCGAGACGATTTACGTCTCTAATGAGCAGGACAACACCGTGGCGGTCGTCGATGGGGCGACCATGACACTGCAGGCGGGGATCGATGTCGGCCGGCGCCCGCGCGGCATGGCGCTTTCGGTTGACAAGAAGACGCTGTTCGTTGCCGAAGGCGACGACAACCGCATCGACGTGGTCGATCTCGCGAAGCGGCAGATAGTCGGACAACTGCCTTCTGGCGCCGATCCGGAATTCTTTGTCGTGCACCCGGACGGCAAGCGGCTCTTCGTCGCCAATGAGAACGACAACCAGGTCTCGGTGGTGGATATAGCTGGCGCGAAAATCATTGGCACAGTCGATGTCGGTGTCGAGCCGGAGGGAATGGCGGTCAGCGCCGATGGCCGAACCGTCGCCTGCACGTCGGAGACGACGAGCATGGTCCATCTCATCGACGCCACTACGCTCGAACTCATCGACAATCTGCTCGTCGACACGCGGCCGCGCGCCGCGGCGTTCTCGGTCGACGGCAAGCAATTATGGGTGTCGTCCGAAATCCGAGGCACCGTCACGGTCTTCGACACCGCGACACGCGCTCAAACTGGCAAGATCGAGTTCGAGGTGCCGGGTATCCGGCGTGAGGGCGTGCAAGCGGTCGGCATCGAGATGTCACGCGACGGCGCGGCTGCCTATGTCGCGCTCGGCCCGGCTAACAGGATTGCCGAGGTCGACACGAAGACATTCACGGTCAGGCGCCTCTATCTCGTCGGCCAGCGGCCCTGGCATGTCGCGCTCTCTGACGACCAGAAGCAACTGATCAGCGCGAACGGCAACTCCGGCGATATCTCCTTCATCGACCTGGAGAACCAGGAGGTCGTGAAGTCGCTGCCGGTGGGGCGCGGTCCATGGGGCGTCGTGATCGGCCCATGACCGCCCTGGCGATCGAGAATCTTAGCCACAGCTTCGGAACCCGGCAGGTTCTCCAGAATGTCTCGTTCACTGTTGCTGAAGGCAGAATGTGCATCCTGCTTGGCCGTAACGGCGCCGGAAAGACGACATTGTTCTCGCTGATCACCGGTCTCTACTACGCGCGCACCGGGCTGGTGCGTGTGTTCGAT
>NZ_RZRY01000504.1:0-4743 GCF_003998035.1 Mesorhizobium sp. M2A.F.Ca.ET.039.01.1.1
TCCACCCCCTATATGACCCAGGCCGCCTATCCGCGCATGGACGAGCCGATGTCGCCTCTCGAGCAGATGCCGGCCAGCGAGATCGACTGCCGCAACGAGCTGAAGCGGATGGGCGTCGTCTATCAGGACGTCCAGCCGATCCATGAGGGACAGTGCGGCATCGATTTCCCGGTAAAAGTCTCGGCGATCGGCAGCGTCGCCATGAAGCCGGCCGCGACACTGACCTGCAGCATGGCCGCCACCTTCGCCGCCTGGACCAAGCACGAGCTGCAGCCGGCCGCCCGCTGGCGCTATTTCTCCGGCGTCAAGGCGATCCACCAGGGCTCGAGCTATTCCTGCCGCAACATCGCCGGCGAAGGTGTGTTGTCGGAGCACGGCAAGGGCAACGCCCTCGACGTCATGAGCATCGAACTCAACAATGGCGACGACATCGACGTCCGCAAGCCCGGACTGTTCGCCTTCCGCACCCGTGGCTTCCTCAACAATGTGCGCGCCGACGGCTGCGAATATTTCACCACGGTGCTTGGCCCGGGCTACAATTACGACCACCGCAACCATTTCCATTTCGACATCAAGAACCGCAAAAGCGGCTACCGCGCCTGCCGCTGAGGCGGCTCTACCCGAAAACGGCCAACACCGCATAAAATGATCGCGCAAGGATTTGGGAGCGGTTGGTCGTGGGTAAGCGAAGCCTGAGGCGGCGAGCGGCGATCTGGCTTGCGGCTATTTGCGCCTTCTATCTCGCGCTCGCCTATGTCGCCGCGCCGGAATTCTGGACTTGGCGGGAGCGCGGTTTTCGTACCCGGCCCTTCGAGATGGTGACGCATACGCCGCAGGGCATTCCCGGCGACCCAATCAATGTCGGCCTTGTCGGCACCGAGAAGGAGGTGGTCCACGCCTTCGCGGTCGCGGGTTGGGATACGGCCGATGCGGTCACGCTCAGGACCGCGATCGATATCGGTGAAAGTGTGCTGTTTTCCCGCCCCTACCCCGATGCGCCGATGAGCCGCCTGTTGTTCGAAGGCCGCGCCCAGGACCTGGCCTTCGAGAAACCGGTCGGCGACAGCGCCGACCGGCGCCACCATGTCCGCTTCTGGGTGACGGACGCGGTCGGCGACGACGGCCGCCCGCTCTGGCTGGGCGCCGCGAGCTTCGATCGCGGAGTCGGCCTCAGCCACGACACGGGCGCCGTTACGCACCATATCGGTCCGGACATCGACGCCGAGCGCGACTTCCTGATCGGCGACCTGAAGGCCGCCGGTCTGCTTACCTCAACCAGCGAGATACCGGGAATCGGCGCCACCAAGACGGGACGCAATGGCGGCGGCGATCCCTATTTCACCGACGGCATGGCCGTGGTCGGCGTGTTGAAGACGCTGCAGTGATCTCGCCACGCGCCATCAGCTCGTGGCGATCACGATCTTGCCGAACGGTCCCTTTTCTAGATGCTGGAGCGCTTGGGGCACCTCGTCGAAGCCGTAGACCTTGTCGATGACCGGCCTGATGCCGAGCGCCTCTATTGCCTGGTTCATGCGCTCGAACGCGCGTCGATGGCCAATGGAAATGCCCTGGACCACGATGCGGTTGCGCATGAACGGAACGATCGGAAAGCTGATCTCCATCGCGCCGAGCACGCCGATGACGGATAGCCGGCCATCGGCGGCAAGGGCGTTGAGCGACCGGCGCGCATTGTCGCCGCCGACCATTTCCAGCACATGGTTCACGCCAAGCCCGTCCGTCATGGCGCGAGCGGCCTCGTCCCATGCCGGCTGGGTGCGGTGGTTGATCGTCTGCCACGCGCCGAGGTCCCTGGCGCGCTTCAGCTTCTCGTCGCTGCTCGACGTGACGATCGCGCGCAAGCCGAAGGCGGCGGCGAATTGCAGCGCAAACAGCGACACGCCGCCCGTGCCCTGGATAAGGATGGTCTGGCCTGGCACCGGCCTTGTCGCCTCCGCCATCGCGAACCAGGCGGTCAGCGCCGCGATCGGCAGCGTTGCGGCCTCGACATCGCTCAGCGAGACCGGCGCCGGCACCGCCGCGTCCTCGCGGAAGACGACATGCTGGGACAGCACGCCTGGAAGCGAGGAGCCCAGCGTGTGCTGGTGGAGCACGGCCGGCGCGTCGCCATCCGGCCAGTCGGCGATCACCTGTCCCAGCACCCGCTGTCCGACCTTGAAGCGGCTCACGGCGCCGCCGACCGCCACGACCTCGCCCACGGCGTCCGAGGTCGGCACGAATGGGAAGGACAGGTCGGGGATGAGCACGCCGTCCACGATCATCTTGTCCTTGTAATTCAGCGAGACGGCTTTCGTCCGCACCAGAAGCTCGTGCGGACCTGGATCGGGGATCTTGCCTTCCACCGGCCGCAGATTCGAAAGGCCGAACCCGCTCATCTGCCAGGATCTGTTGCTGTCGGTGCTCATGCGTCACGCCTTGGTTGATGGTGCGCGAGAGATTTATGCGATCCGACTATGGAAAATAGTGCTCCGATGCGGGATATTCGGCAACAAATTGAAGAGCTGAAATCTACAATAGGGAATTCGATATGGACCCGGCTGACCTCCAGGGCGTCGTCGCATTCGTCAACACCGTCGAAGCCGGCAGCTTCACCGGCGCCGGCGCGCGGCTGCATGTGACGAAGTCGGCGATCGGCAAGTCGGTCGCGCAACTGGAGCAGCGGCTGGGTGTGCGCCTGCTCAACCGCACCACGCGCAGCCTCAGCCCGACCAGCGAAGGCATGAGCTACTACGAATCCTGCGCGCGGGCGCTTGCCGAGATCGAGGCCGGCCAAGCCTTGCTCGCCTCGCGCCGGCAGGTCCCGTCGGGCAAGCTTCGGGTCGATATACCGCTCGCCTTCGGCCGACGCTGCGTCGCGCCGGTGCTGTTCGACATCTCCAATCGGTTCCCGGACCTGATGATCGAGATCTCCTTCAACGACCGGCGCGTCGACCTGATCGAGGAAGGCATCGACCTGGCCGTGCGGATGGGCGACCTCGACGATTCATCGTCGCTTGCGGCGCGCCGCATCTATGCCCAGCGCTCGGCGATCTGCGCGTCCCCAGCCTATCTCGAGCGGCATGGCCGGCCGCAATCCATCGAAGACCTCGCCCGGCACAGCGTCATCGGCTATGGACGCGAAGGCGTCGTCCGACCCTTGGCCATCCGCGACAGCGCCGGCCGTCTCGCCGCCTTCGTGCCCAAGGCGCGGCTTGTGCTCGGCCACGGCGAGCCGATGCTGGACGCCGCGCTCGCCGGCTGCGGCATCGCCTTCCTGCCGACCTGGCTTGCCGGCCAGAGCCTGCGGCGCGGCGCGCTCGAAATGGTCCTGCCCGACCATTTGGTGGAGCGCATCGTCGTCCATGCCGTGTGGCCCCTCACGCGCGCGCTGACGCCGAAGGTTCGCGTGGTCATCGACGCGCTTGTCGGGCATTTCGCGGCGCCGCTTTGGGATGCCGCCTGAACATTGCGCCTGTCATCTTCCAAAAATACCGGCAGGCTATTTTCGAATGCGCTGCAGCAATGCTATTGACCGCCCATGCTTTACGTTGAAATCGCCGTCGTTGCCGTCCTCATCTTGGTGAACGGCCTTTTGTCGATGTCGGAGCTTGCCATCGTCTCGTCGCGGCCCGCCCGCCTCAAGGCGATGATCGACCGCAACATCAAGGGTGCCGGCCGCGCGCTGGCGCTGGGCTCGAACCCCGGCAAGTTCCTGTCCTCGGTGCAGATCGGCATCACCCTGGTGGGCGTTCTCTCAGGCGCGTTCTCGGGCGCGACGCTTGGTGAGCGGCTGGCGCAATATCTGGCGTCGACCGGCATCCGCGAAAACATCGCCGACCCCGTCGGTGTCGGCATCGTCGTCGCCTTGATCACCTATGCCTCGCTGATCGTCGGCGAGCTGGTGCCGAAGCAGATCGCGCTCAAGGACCCGGAACGCGTCGCGGTCAGGGCCGCGCCGGCAATGACGATCCTCGCCACCGTCTCGGCGCCGCTGGTCTTCCTGCTCGACCTCTCCGGCCGCGCCGTGCTGTGGCTGCTCGGCCAGGCCGGCGAAGCGGAAGAGAAGGTCACTGACGAGGAGATCAAGATGCTGGTCGCCGAGGCCGAGCACCATGGCACCATCGAATCCGACGAGCGCCGCATGATCGCCGGCGTGATGCGGCTCGGCGACCGCGCCGTGCGCGCCGTGATGACGCCGCGCACGGAGGTCGACTGGCTCAACCTGCAATCCGACGAGACGGTGACCCGAAAGCTTCTGATGGAAACGCAGCACTCGCGATTGCCGGTCGGCGACGGCAATGTCGACGCCACGGTCGGCGTCATCCAGACGCGCGACGTGCTGGCCGCCCTTCTCGCCGGCAGGGTGCTGGATCCGCGCCAGCACGTGCGCGCCGCACCCATCGTGCATGACCAGGCCGACGCGCTCGACGTGCTGCAGAAGCTCCGGGAATCGGATGTGCCGATGGCACTGGTGCATGATGAGTACGGCCATTTCGAAGGCATCGTCACGCCGGCCGACATCCTCGAAGCGATCACCGGCGTGTTCCGCTCCGACCTCGAGGCCGGCGAGGAGGAGAACGCCGTCAAGCGCGACGACGGCTCCTGGCTGCTCGCGGGCTACATGCAGGCCGACGAGATGGCCGAGGTGCTGGGCATCGACCTGCCGGAGAACCGCGACTACGAGACCGTCGCCGGCTATGTGCTGTCGCATCTCCACCACCTGCCGACGACCGGCGAGTGCGTCGA
>NZ_RZRY01000505.1:0-4726 GCF_003998035.1 Mesorhizobium sp. M2A.F.Ca.ET.039.01.1.1
GGCTGGGACCGTTCGCGACGCTCGACCTCGCCGATATCGGCAGCGGCGTCGACGAAAAGATCCGGCCGCAATTGTCCTGTCTGCAGGCAGCCCTGCCGACGCTGAACAAGACCGGATCGGTCACCTTCATCTCGGCTGTCTCGGCGCAGATCGCGGCGCCGGGCGTCGCCGGCATCGGCGCCATCAACGGCATGCTCTTGACCGTCGCGCCGATCCTCGCTGTCGAGCTGAAGCCGCTGCGCGTCAACGTCGTGGCCCCCGGCGTCATCGACACCCCATGGTGGGACTTTCTGCCGGACGATCAGCGGCAAGCGGTGTTTGCCGAATATGCCGGCAAGACGCCGGTCGGCCGCATCGGCCGCGCCGAGGATGTCGCCGAGGCGATTGCCTTCCTGGTCTCCAACGGCTTCATGACCGGCCAGGTGCTGACCTGCGACGGCGGCTTGAGGTTCGCGGCCTAGAGGATGCGCGCGGACTCCCATCCGCGCGCCCTAGGATCAGGCAGCCTTGGCAGCCGGCATCGGATGGATGGCGTGGAAGGGAATGCACAACCGGTTCCACGTGTTGATCATGCCTAGTGCGACCGAGAGCTTGACCAGTTCCTCTTCCGAGAAATGCTCGAGCGTGCTGGCGTAGAGCTCGTCCGACACGCCATTGTCGGCGATCAGCGTCACGGCCTCGGTCCATGCGAGAGCGGCACGCTCGCGCTCGGAAAACAGCGGCGATTCCTTCCAGGCGGCGACGAGATAGAGCCGGGTTTCGGTCTCGCCGTCGCGCCTCGCCTCGCGGCTGTGCATCTCGACGCAGTATGAGCAGCCATTGATCTGCGAAGCGCGGAGCTTGACCAGGTGCAACAGGCTCACTTCCAGCCCGCATTCGTCGACGGCCTTGTTGAGCGCCGACACCGCCTTCATGATCTCGGGGGCCTTGGCAAAGAACTGCAATCTCTGTTTCATCGTCTTTCCTTCCAGTTTTTTGGGTGGGGTTAGGGGTTTAAGTCTGCTTGGATGAAGCGGATTTCTGCGGCCGCTGGTGGCGCTCGACGAAGGCGCAGCTCGCGGCATAGGAGCGCGGGTCGCCTTCGGCCGCGTACTCCGCCACGAGATCGGACAGCTTTACGTCGGCAAGCGCCGCCCGATAGGCGCGCTCGGCCCTGAGCATCGCGGCGTTGATGCCGCAGGGCTTCACATAGGCCGAGGCGTCGATCTTGACCGGGCCGCGCTGGCGGATTTCGCCGCAGCGGAAGGCAGGCTCCCTGCCCTCGACCGCCAGCACGATA
The DNA here is from genome assembly GCF_003998035.1 of Mesorhizobium sp. M2A.F.Ca.ET.039.01.1.1. Taxonomy (NCBI): domain Bacteria; kingdom Pseudomonadati; phylum Pseudomonadota; class Alphaproteobacteria; order Hyphomicrobiales; family Phyllobacteriaceae; genus Mesorhizobium; species Mesorhizobium sp. M2A.F.Ca.ET.039.01.1.1. Next base: position 1,280 of record NZ_RZRY01000505.1, read on the forward strand.
TCGAGCAGCGTGATACGTTCCGCCGCCCGCGCCAGCCTGTAGCCGCCCGCCGGCCCCGGCACCGATTCAAGGATGCGCGCCGCCGTGAGCTGGTTGAGATGCTTCAACAGATAGCTCGGCGACAGCCCGAAACACTCCGCCAGCGCCGCGCCCGGCATGGTGCTGTTGCCGTCCACACTGGCCAGCGTCGCCGCGCAGTGGATGGCCGCCTCAACGCCATCGCCCAGTTTCATCGTGCCGATCTCCAATTCGTGGATATAACTTATCGTGGATAATTTTTATCTGCAATAGGAAAATGCAAATTGCTCTGCCATTCATCAAGGCAATGTGAGAGAACGGCGCTTCGCAGGACCTGGGTTCCTCGCACCCCGCAAAGCGGGGGAGAGGTGGCCCGGCGAAGCCAGGACGGAGAGGGGGACCACCCTCTGCGAAGCCAGAAACCGGTCAAGGACGAGGCGCAGGGAAAAAAGGCAATCAAGGCCGTCGGCGGTCCAGCCGCCGCGAAGGGCCCTCTCCGTCCCGGCTTCGCCGGGCCACCTCTCCCCACTGTCGTGGCGCGAGGAACCCGAGCTTATTCCGCCGCTACCTTGGCCATCGGATTGTTCGGATGCGTCGTCCAGTTGGCGTAGATCGGCGACACCGGCTTGCCAGTGCGTTGATCCACGACGCCGGCAGCCAGCGGCTCCATGGTGATGCAGCCTTCGACCGGGCAGACATTGACGCACAGATTGCAGCCGACGCATTCAGCCTCGATAACCTCGAAATGCCTCACACCATCCACCATGTTGGTGATCGCCTGGTGCGAGGTGTCCTCGCAGGCGATGTGGCAGCGGCCGCATTTGATGCAGGCGTCCTGGTCGATATGCGCCTTGGCGACATAGTTGAGGTTGAGATACTGCCAGTCGGTGACGTTGGGCGTGGCGCGGCCGATGATATCGGAGAGCGAGGCGTGGCCCTTCTCGTCCATCCAGTTTTCCAGGCCGGCGATCATCTCCTGCACGATCTTGAAGCCGTAGGTCATCGCCGCCGTGCAGACCTGCACATTGCCGGCGCCGAGCGCCATGAACTCGGCGGCGTCGCGCCAGGTGGTGATGCCGCCGATGCCCGAGATCGGCAGGCCGCGGGTTTCGGGATCGCGCGCGATCTCGGCCACCATATTCATGGCGATCGGCTTCACCGCCGGGCCGCAATAGCCGCCATGCGAGCCCTTGCCGTCGATGGTCGGCTGTGGCGCAAAGGAGTCGAGATCGACGCCGGTGATCGAGTTGATCGTATTGATCAGCGACACGGCGTCGGTGCCGCCGGCATGCGCGGCTCTCGCCGGCTTACGGATGTCGGTGATGTTGGGCGTCAGCTTGGTGATGACGGGCATGCGCGTGTACTGCTTGCACCAGCGCACCACCATCTCGATATATTCCGGCACCTGGCCGACCGCCGAGCCCATGCCGCGCTCGCTCATGCCGTGCGGGCAGCCGAAATTGAGCTCGATGCCGTCGGCGCCGGTCTCCTCGACCAAGGGCAGGATCGCTTTCCAGCTTTCCTCCACGCAAGGCACCATGATCGAGGCGATGAGCGCCCGGTCCGGCCAGTTTATCTTCACCTGCTTCATCTCGCGCAGGTTGGTCTGCAGGTCGCGGTCGGTGATCAACTCGATGTTGTTCAAGCCAAGCAGCCGGCGGTCGGCGCCCCAGATCGCGCCATAGCGCGGACCGTTGACATTGACGACCGGCGGCCCCTCTTCGCCGAGCGTCTTCCACACCACGCCGCCCCAGCCGGCCTTGAAGGCGCGCTCGACATTGTAGGCCTTGTCGGTGGGCGGCGCAGACGCCAGCCAGAACGGATTTGGCGACTTGATGCCGATGAAGTTGTTGCGGATGTCTGCCATGCTCATGCCCTCCCGTTAGAGGTCAGTGCCCGGTGGATGCTCTCGGCCGCGTCGCGCCCTTGCGCCACCGCCGATACGGTCAAATCGTCGCCGCCGAAGATGCAATCGCCGCCCGCCCAGACCTTTGCCAGCGACGTGCGTCCTTCGGCGTCGACCTTGATGCGGCCGCCTTCGAGCTCGATCGCCTCTGCGCTGCCGTTGAGATGCGCCGGCACAAAACTCTGGCCGATCGCCTTGAACACCTGGTCGGCGACGAGCGTGAGCCGCTCACCGGTGCCGACAAGCTTGTCGCCGCTCATAGCGGTGTATTCGAGCTCGATGGCCGAGACCTTGCCGTTCTCGCCAATGACGCGCTTGGGCTTCAGCCAGTGGCGGATGGTGACGCCGTTGGCGGCGGCCAGATCCTGCTCGAACTCCGAAGCGTTCATATGCTCCTGGCCGCGCCGGTAGCAGATCGTCACCTCTTCGGCGCCGAGCAGCTTCGACTGCACCGCGGCATCGACCGCCGTCATGCCGCCGCCGATGACGACCACGCGCCGGCCGACCGGCAGGCTGGAGAGGTCGCTCGCCTGGCGCAGTTCGGCGATGAACTCGACCGCGTTGGTGACGCCGTCGGCGTCTTCGCCCTCGGCGCGCAGCGCATTGACGCCGCCGAGCCCCATGCCGAGGAACACCGCATCATAGTTGCGCATCAGGTCGGCCAGTTGGAAGTCGCGGCCGAGCGCCTTGCCGTTCTGGATGTCGATGCCGCCGATCGCGGTGACATAGTCGACCTCAGCCTGGGCGAAATCGTCGACGCTCTTATAGGCGGCAATGCCATATTCATTGAGGCCGCCGGACTTCAGCCGTGCCTCCAGGATCGTCACCTCATGGCCATGGCGGGCAAGGCGATGCGCCGCCGCCAGCCCGGCCGGACCGGCGCCGACCACGGCGATGCTTTTCCCGGTCGGCTCGGCGCGCTTGTAGAACTGCTTGCCCTCGCTCATCGCGACATCGGTGGCGTAACGCTGCAGCCGGCCGATCTGCACCGGCTTGCCTTCGGCCACTTCGCGCACGCAGACCTCTTCGCACAGCGTCTCGGTCGGGCAGACGCGGGCGCACATGCCGCCAAGGATATTCTGGTCGAAGATCGTCTTGGCCGAGCCCAGCGGATTGCCGGTCGCGATCTGGCGAATGAACAGCGGGATGTCGATCGACGTCGGGCATGCATTCATGCAGGGCGCGTCGTAGCAGAAATAGCAGCGGTCGGATTCGACCAGCGCTTCGTGGTGATCGAGCGGCGGGTGCAGGTCGGAAAAATTGTCGGCATATTGCTCGGAAGACAGCCGGCCGCCGGCAATGCCCTCGATGAAATGACCAGTCGCCATTCCAGTTCCCCTTGTTGTCGTTTTGGGGAAGGCTAGCACGTTTTATTTTTTTATCAATTGGTCAATTTTCGGCCAAACCCCTGAAAAGGTTGAGTAAAAACATGACAAATTAAATCATGTTATAGCCGCCTCATTGATCTCTGCCGCGTCATGATTTGTGACCCGGTGGCCATGGATCGACCGGATCTCGTCCGC
>NZ_RZRY01000506.1:0-4726 GCF_003998035.1 Mesorhizobium sp. M2A.F.Ca.ET.039.01.1.1
CCTCGGTGGCCGAGGCAGCGGTCGTTTCGCGTGTCGAGGTCAGCGGCAACCAGCGCGTCGATGCCGAGACCATCCGCAATTACATTACGATCAAGCCGGGCAAGCCTTTCTCCAGTTCCGATATTGACGACGCCGTCAAGGCGCTGTTCGGAACCGGCCTGTTCTCGGACGTCCAGATCAACCAGGTCGGTTCGAGCCTGGTGGTCAAGGTTTCCGAATACAAGGTCGTCAACCAGGTACTGTTCCAGGGCAACAAGAAGATCAAGGACAACGCGCTTCAGATGGGTATCCAGCTGAAGCCGCGCGCGACCTTCTCCCAGCAGGCGCTGGACGCCGATGTCGAGGCGATCAAGTCGGCATACAAGCGAATTGGCCGCGACGACGCCGCCGTGACCACGCAGATCATGGACCTCGGCGACAACCGCGTGAACGTGGTCTTCAACATCAACGAAGGCGGCCGCACCCAGATCGCGGCGATCAATTTCGTCGGCAACCACGCCTATTCCAGCCGCCGCCTGTCCGACGTCATCAACACCAAGCGTTCGTCCTGGCTGTCCTTCGTGCTGCGCGACGACGTCTATGACGAGGACAAGCTGCGCGCCGACCAGGAACTGCTGCGCCGCTTCTACTACAATCACGGCTATGCCGACTTCCAGGTCGTCTCGGCCGTCGGCGAGCTTGACGACGCCACCAACAAATACACGGTTACCATCACCGTGCAGGAAGGCGACCGCTACACGTTCGGCGACGTCAGCGTGGAAAGCACCATTCCGGAGGTCGACTCCAAGGCGCTGGAATCGGCTGTCGAAACCCATAAGGGCGATGTCTACAACGCCAAGGACGTCGAGGATTCGATCGTCGCCTTGACCGAGAAGGTCGCGGGCTCAGGCTATGCCTTCGCCCAGGTGACGCCGCGCGGCGACCGCAATTTCGAGAACCACACCATTTCGGTCGTCTACACTATCGACCAGGGCACCAAGGCCTATATCGAGCGCATCGAAATCCGCGGCAACGACCGAACGCGCGACTATGTCATCCGTCGCGAATTCGATGTCAGCGAGGGCGACGCCTTCAACCAGGTCCTCATCCAGCGCGCGAAGAAGCGGCTGGAAGGCCTTGATTACTTCCAGTCCGTCGATATCTCGACGGTTCCGGGCTCGGCGCCAGACCAGGTCGTGCTCGTGGTCACCGTGGTTGAGAAGTCGACCGGCGAATTCTCGGTCGGCGCTGGTTATTCGACCGGCGGCGACACGCCCGGCCCATCCATCGAAGGGTCGATCACCGAGCGCAATTTCCTAGGCCGTGGTCAGTACATCAAGCTGTCGGCCGGCGGCGGCAAGAATTCGCGCGACTTCGCCCTTTCCTTCACCGAGCCCTACTTCCTCGGCCGGCGCATCGCGGCGGGTTTCGACATCTACAAGTCGACCCGCGAGTACGATCACTACAATACGGACACCACCGGCGCGACCGTCCGGTTTGGTCTGCCGATCACTGACAACATTTCGACGCAGCTTGCCTACAACATCTCGCAGGAAAAGTACGAGTTCAATGATTGTGACAACAACAATGACGGCATCGAAGGCGACTGCAATCTTTCGCAGGCCATCATAGAAGCCATCGATGAGGGCTCGTGGCTGAAGTCCTCGGTCAGCTTGGGTCTTACCTACAACACGATCGACGACATGAAGAACCCGCATGAGGGTCTCTTCGTTACCGGCACGACCGAGTTCGCCGGTCTTGGCGGCGATGCCAAATGGGTGAAGGTGACTGGCCGGGCAAGTGTCTATCAGACATTGTCGGAGCAGCTTGACCTTGTCGGTCTCGTATCGGGCGGCGCCGGCTACATTGCAGGCTACGGCGATAATGGTTTGCGCATTTTCGATCAGTTCCAAAGCAACGATCGCATGATCCGCGGTTTTGAGTATGGTGGCATTGGTCCCGTTGACACCGCAACTGGAGACCACCTTGGTGGCACTACCTATTTCAATGCCTCGGCCGAAGCGCAATTCCCATTGCCGGTGATCCCGGAGAGTTTCGGTTTGCGCGGTGCCGTTTTCGCTGATGCCGCAACTCTGTACGGCAGCAAGGTCGACACTCCTGGTGTCGTTCAAGCATCGACCGACATGAAGCTCCGTGCTTCGGTGGGTGTCGGCCTGATGTGGGCTTCGCCGTTCGGCCCGATCCGCATCGACTATGCGATCCCGGTCAAGAAAGAGTCGACCGACGATGTGCAGGAATTCAACTTCGGTATCGCGACCCGCTTCTAATTTCGTGGTTGCAATGGTTCCGGGCCGGTTGACGGCCCGGAGTGGACTGTGCCGACCCAGCTGGATATTGCTTCTGGAATGACCGATCCGGTGTTCTTCGCGCCTTCACGCCGGTATACGGCTGGCGAGGTCGCGAATCTGACCGGCGCCAGCCTGCTTGATGCCGCGCAGGCTGAAATTGCCATCGAAGCGCTGGCTCCCGCCAATGAGGGCGGTGACGGCGCGCTCGTCTTTGTCGACGGCAAGCGCAATTTCGCGCTGATGCAGTCGCTGAGGGCTGCCGCGGTCCTGTGCCCCGCCGATTTTGCGACCAAGGCGCCGCCAGGGATCGCGGTGCTCATGCATCCTCGTCCGCAACAGGCTTTCGCCATGGTCGGACGCCTTTTGTTTCCGCATGCCGCAACTCCGGGGCCAATGACCGGAGAAACCGGCATCTCGGCGCATGCCTTTGTCGATCCGTCCGCCCATATCGAGGAAGGAGCGATCGTCGAAGCGGGCGCAGTGATCGGCCCCGGCGTGTCCATCGGCAGCGGCACTGTCATTGCACCTCACGCCGTTGTTGGCCGCTCCTGCCAGATCGGCCGCGACGGGTTCGTCGGTCCGGGCGCCAGCATCCAATATGCGCTTGTCGGCAATCGTGTCATCATCCATGGCGGCGCAAGGATTGGCCAGGACGGTTTCGGCTTCGTGGGCGGCGCCAAGGGACCTGAACGCGTGCCGCAGATCGGCCGCGTCATCATCCAGGACGACGTCGAGATCGGCTCCAATTCGACCGTCGACCGCGGTGCGATGTCCGATACCATCATCGGCCAGGGCACAAAGATCGACAATCTGGTGCAGATCGCCCACAATGTTCGCATCGGCCGCAATTGCATTATAGCGGGCCTTTCGGGTATTTCCGGTTCCGTCGTCGTCGGCGACAACGTCACCATGGGTGGCGGTGTCGGCCTCGCCGATCATCTGACCATCGGGCCGGGAGCCAAGCTTGCTGCGAGAAGTGGATTCATGAACAACGTGCCGGCAGGCGAGGTCTGGGGAGGCTACCCGGCGCAGCCCATGGCGGAAGCCATGCGCGAGATAGCGATGCTGCGCAGGATGGCCAGGACGCGCAAGCAAGGCGACGGAAATGGCTGACATGGTGGCAACGACACTCGAGGCGGTTGACATCATGGGGCTCATGAAGCTCCTGCCGCACCGCTATCCGTTCTTGCTGATCGACCGTATCGTCGATATAGACGGCGACGAGTCCGCGGTCGGCATCAAGAACGTGACCATCAACGAGCCGCATTTCCAGGGCCATTTTCCGCAACAGCCGGTCATGCCCGGGGTGCTGATCATCGAGGCGATGGCCCAGACCGCCGGCGCGATCTGCATTCGCAGCCTCAACACGGAAAAGCCCTCACTGGTTTATTTCATGACCATCGACAATGCGAAATTCCGCAAACCGGTGGTTCCGGGCGATCAGCTCAGGATCCACGTCAAGAAGATCAGAAAGCGCGGCAACCTGCTGAAATTCGCCTGCGAGGCGATGGTTGACGGCGCGAAAGCCGCCGAGGCCGAGGTTTCGGCCATGATGGTCACCGGCTGACGGTTCGAAATGCTCATGAAAGTCGAGACATTCATCCATCCTTCCTCGGTCGTCGAAGAAGGAGCCCGGCTCGGCCAAGGTGTCCGCATCGGACCCTTTTGCCATATCAGCGCCGATTCAATCATCGGCGACCGCGTCGAGTTGGTCAGCCATGTGTCGGTGATGGGCGCAACAACCATCGGAGCCGGAACGAAGGTCTATCCGATGGCGACGCTCGGCGCGCCGCCGCAGAACACCAAGCACAAGGGCGGACGCACCACCCTGATTGTCGGTGAGAACTGCACCCTCCGCGAAGGCGTCACGATGCATGTCGGCACCGATTCCAGCCGCGGCGAGACGAGTGTCGGCGACAACGGCAATTTCCTTGCCTATGCCCACATCGCCCATGATTGCGTCGTCGGCAAGAACGCCACCTTCGCCAATGGCGCGACGCTCGGCGGCCACTGCGAGATAGGCGACAACGTCTATATCGGCGGCCTCACCGCCGTTCACCAGTTCGTGCGCATTGGCGACAACGCCTTCATCGGCGGCTGCTCTGCGGTTGTCGGCGATATCATTCCCTATGCGATCGCCGCCGGCAATCGCGCCAAGCTGCGCGGCCTGAACATCATCGGGCTCAAGCGCTCCGGCCTGCCGCGCTCGGAAATCTACCTGCTGCGCAAGGTTTACCGGTCGATTTTCGACCGTTCCCGCAGCGTCGCGGAGAATATCGATCTCGCCAGGGCGGAATTCGGCTCCTCGTCTCCTGCCGCCATGAAGATGATCGACTTCATCGCCAGCGGCGGCAAGCGGCACTATGCGGTCCCGCCGCTGAAGGGTGGCGGCGACGATGACAGCGGCGATGACGAGGCCTGAGCGCGCCGCATCAGGG
>NZ_RZRY01000507.1:0-4724 GCF_003998035.1 Mesorhizobium sp. M2A.F.Ca.ET.039.01.1.1
CCACCCAGGTTGACCAGAATACCGTGATCGCGGCCGGCCGCGCTATGGCGCGGCGTGTGCTCGATAGGGCAGGCTACATTCCGAGGCTTCCATGGACGGTTATTAATTGATCTGTGATCGACTTCGGGTTTGATGCTAGCAAGCTTTTCGGGCGTATGCTGGATATATCTGGCCGTAATAGAGGTAAGCGAGCTTCTCTCGGTCCCTGCGTCCAGATGCTTTGGCGACTCGACTCCCATCGGTGTAAATCGGCGGCCCTAAGTTAGGAGGCATCCAATATCGCAGGTTCGGGCGAAACAGTCGCGCCATCATCGGCGCCTTAAATCCGACAAGGTGGGTGGCCGCACGATCTTCTGCATCCACTGTCCGAAGGGAATGGCAACCAATCGCCTTTCGCGCAAGCGTGCGAGAATGCCGCCCAGTGGGGGTGGTAACGGCGCCTTTAGATCAGGGCGCGCCCTTGAGGAGACTAAGGACTTCGCTTGAGACCGCGATCACCGTGGCAGGGTAGCCGCCCTATTCCAGAAATGATGCGTTTGGGTGAGGATGGATTCTGCGGCGGGCGGGTTCATATCGGACTGTGCGATGACTTGCGTATGACAATGCTTTACCGGTGCTTCGGGGAGTCGGAGGCGAACGTCGGCCACGCCAGTGGTACGGGTCCTTGCCTATGGATCAGTCCGTCACCTGATTGTGGCATGGCCTATGGGACCAACTCCGCGAATTCACCCTCGAGCGCCCAAAGAAGCGACTATCAAACCGCAGGCTTTCCTGGAAACCCTGCTCGGCATCGACGAAGGTTTCGAGGCCGGCATCCGGGCACTACGACTGCTACCTGGGCCAGCGATGGCCTCACAAGTTCTTCGAAGCTCGGCAAAAGCTAGAGAAAGGCGCCAATGTCTAAGCTGCCAATGCCTAAATTGTCTAAAAGTCATCAGTCAGTTTACAATCTCGGTGCCAGTAAGCCAGAGATTGCTCTTAGTGCATGGATTGCGCCTTCCGCCACGATCGTGGGTGCCGTGACAATCGGACATCAATCAAGTATCTGGTTCAACTGTGTGTTGCGCGGCGATGACAATACCATAAAGATAGGTGCGCGAAGCAACATCCAAGACGGGTCGGTCGTTCACATTGACCCAGGCGAGTTCGATGTCGTCATCGGTGATGATGTCACCATCGGGCATTCCTGCCTGATCCATGGTTGCCAACTGGAAGACTGCGCTTTCGTCGGGATGGCTTCGACTGTCATGAACGGTTGCATCATCGAGCCGGATGGCGTTCTCGGAGCACGCAGCCTCCTTACATCGGGCAAGCGGGTTAAGTCGGGAGAATTGTGGATGGGTTCCCCCGCCAAGCTCGTCCGGATGCTGTCCGAAGAGGAGATCCGGAGTTTCCGGAAGACTGCGCAAAGCTACGTTCGAAAGGGTGAACGTTTCCGCTTAGAATTCAGTCAAGGATAGGGGGTTAAGCGGCACTGTAAAGTTATCAGCGGATTGATGCAGCGATAACTGGCCGGGACGGCTGTCAACGCTGCGTCAGGAAGCGCCGCCGCGTAAAGCTCTTCCTGCTGCTGGTCTGGTCTCGCATCCGTGACGCCTCCGTGATCCAGCGTCACGGACAGAATCATGGCAGATTAATACGGGGCAATAGGCCCGCCGAGGATGCGGGCAATCGCAGGCCGAAGAAGGCCACATGATTGGCACACGCTCATGCCGCGGGCATACCTGAATACGATCTTGGCGTCAAAATCGGGAAAGCGGCCTTGATACTTAGCGATCAACTTCGGGTCGAAGGAGCCGGCACGGTCACGCGGGATTGAAAGTTCGAGCTTCGACGTGCCGTCAGAACAGTCTTCTTCGAATGTCCGTTGCGGCGGTTCGCCAGCCCCTCGGCTTGCCTCCTCAAGATGATCATCAGTTCGGCGTTCAGTATCCGGTCTGAAAGCGCCTTCCTCGGATCGTCGAGCAAACCGACCTTGGCAAACAGCTCCAGTGAGTCGCGCCCCGCAAGCAACCGGTCTAGAAGTTCCTTCTCAATGGCCATGCGATGATTCTCCTGTCCATCATCATGGCCTCAAGCACAAGATATCTGACAGTCCCTGATCCGCTAACCGCAATGCACATTCTCATGCACAAGACGGGCTACACGCTACCGATTGCATAATCAATCGCTGCCGCAAATAACTATTCTGAGTTTCACGGGTCCGTTCTCCATGCGATCCATAGGCGCTAAGCATGAGCATTCTCATGCGGCTTGGAGAGCCCGGCCAAATGGAACCGTCTACGATGCAGCGACCCGCTGAAACTAATATCGATGATGCCGTTGCCCATGAGCAACGCGTCTATGAAAGCTCGAACCCGACAAGCAGACGGAAATTTGAGGCCGCCAAAGAGGTCCTGCCTGGCGGCAACACTCGGGGCTCGCTGTATTTCGATCCGTTTCCGCTCTTCTTTCAATCTGCGCGATCTAGCAAGGTGATCGATGCGGACGGACACGAATATTCAGATTTCGGCAATGACCTAACCGCCGCCTTGTTTGGTCATTCGAACGAAGCGATCGTGGCAGCGCTCAAGGCGGGGCTGGACAACGGAATGAGTTACGGGGGCACGCACGATCATGAGGTGGCGTTTGCCCGCGAGATCCGCCATCGGTTTCGATCTATCGAGAGAGTCCGGTTCCTGACGTCGGGAACCGAGGCGAATCTAGCGGCCATCCGACTTGCCAAAGCCGAAACGGGACGGGGCTTGGTGCTGGGCTTCTTCGGCGGCTATCATGGTAACGTCTTAAACTGGCTGGAGCCCAAGAGTGAGATGAATGTCGATCGCGCGGACGTCCGCCTCGCGCGATTCAATCACATCGAAACCGTCGAGCAGATCGTCCGGGATGAAGGCAAGGACATCGCGGCCATTTTGGTCGAGCCGATCATGGGCAGCGCTGGCGGCTTCGTGGCCGAGACAACTTTCCTGAGCCGACTTCGTTCGATTTGCGATGAGATCGGCGCATTGCTGATATTCGACGAGGTGCAGACCGCAAGGTTCGCCCTCGGCGGTTATCAATCGGTAATCGGTGTCTATCCGAACCTGACCACGCTCGGCAAGTTTTTCGGTGGTGGTCTCAACTTCGGGGCTTTGGGCGGGGCTGCGAGGCATATGGATAGGCTAGGGCCCGGCCACGCGCGAATGCTCTCGCACGGCGGCACTTTCAGCAACAACGTTCTGACCATGATCGCGGGCCATGCCGCGCTGAAGAAAGTCTTCGTTCAGGAAAACGTCGACCGCTTGAATTCGCGCTCTAACGAGCTTCGGTCTGCTTTGCTGCGTCGAGCGAATACCCGAGGGGTGCCGCTGCAATTGGGTAGTTTCGGCTCGCTCATCTCGACACATTTCCAAGCGGAGATGCCGCGAGGGCCTGAGGATGTAAAGACGCCGGCTATCTTTCGAAAGCTGTTTCAGCTCTTCATGATCAACAACGGCATATTTATCACCAGGCGCGGCCAGTTTACCGTGTCAATGGCCAATACCGAAGACGAGTTCTCGGCATTGGAAAATGCCTTTGACAGGTTCCTGGACCGATATGGCGAACTGACCGATGACTACCGCTGAGGATTCGCACGAAACTATCGGAGCGGCTACCAGCTGGTCAAGGCGAGGACATTGCTGTGAATGCGCGGACATTTCTGCCTTCTAGTCCTGACATCGTTGATGACGGCAAACTCGCGCCGTCGGCGGTGCGCCTACTAATGAAAGATCTGGGCGAACATCCACAGACGACCCTGTCCGATAGGGTATACGGAATCGTGCGTGAAAGCATCAGATGCGGCGTGTATGGGCCCGGTGAGAAGATCACGCACCGCGCTATAGCCTCTCAACTGGGGGTCAGCGTTACGCCCGTCCGAGAGGCAATCACGCGCCTCGTGTCCGAGGAAAGCCTGTCGATGGCAGGCCCAAAGACCATTGTCGCTCCAAGCCTTGGGCGCTCAGATTTGGAGGAAATTACGAAGATCCGCGTCAATCTTGAAGGCTGGGCAGCGGAGCTTGCGGCGGAAAATGCCTCCGCGACCTTCATTCGCGAGTTGGAGCATCATCATCTTGTCTATTGCACGCATCGGAGCTCTCACGACACTAGGGCGAAGATTGCGGCAAACGCCAAGTTCCACTTCGCACTGTATGCCCAGTCAAAAGCCCCCAGACTTCTGGCGATCATCGACAATCTTTGGGTGACAATCGGCCCCACACTGGGCCTTCTCGCATATTGGGGGGTCGAAGACAACGACGGGGAGAGATTTCACGACGCCGCAATCTCTGCACTTAAGGCAAGAAACACTGCCGCTGTCCAGGCCGCGATAGTCAATTGTATACTCACCGGCCGTCTGAAAATCCTGCAAATCCTAGATCCTGATTAGAAAAAATGTTTAAGATCGTCCTGGAAGTGCTGGTGCAAAGCCGCCGAAATGCCAAGGCGGCAAAGCGTCTGATGCGCAAGTTGCTAAAGGCTCAACAGCAGACACAGCTCCGGCCCTATGATGCCGCCAGGCGCGACCTCATGCGCGGTGTCGAACACCGGTCGCACAAAGGTCTCAATAATCGAGCGGAAGATTCGCACCACCCCACCCGACGACGGGAAAGGAACATGAAACGCTTCAAGTCGGCACGTCAGCGTTTTATTTCCATCCATGATCCGATTACCAACCTGTTCCACTTTCTCCGCAATAGGCTGTCGTAGGC
>NZ_RZRY01000508.1:0-4693 GCF_003998035.1 Mesorhizobium sp. M2A.F.Ca.ET.039.01.1.1
TTGCCCTTCCCGCCGATTGCGTCTATTTCGGCGAAATCAGCCTATCGGGCGCCGTGAGGCCGGTTGCGCATGCGCAGCAGCGCCTCAAGGAAGCCGAAAAGCTGGGCTTTGGAAGCGCGGTGCTGCCGCTCGGCAGCGAGGAAGTTGCCGGGGGGATCGGGGCCGGCGCGTTCCAGCCCACCGAGCTTGCCGACCTTGTGGCGCGAATAGCCGGCTCACGGCGCAGCCGTGCCGACGACGATGAGTGACGCGGCTCGTCGGGCCGTAAGACAGGAAGTGGGGCGAGGACCATGCCGATTACGCTGCTTGACGGAATTCTCGTCGGCTTCACCCTGGTTTCAGCAATGCTCGCCATGGTGCGCGGCTTCTCCCGCGAAGTGCTGTCGGTGGTTTCCTGGGCAGCGGCGGCGGCAGCGGCGTTCTTCTTCTACAAGCCGGTCCTGCCCTACGTTCAGCCCTATATCGACAACGACAAGATCGCGATGGCGGCTTCCGCGGGCATCGTCTTCCTGATCGCGCTGATCGTCGTCTCCGTCATCACGATGAAGCTTGCCGACTGGATCATCGATTCGCGTATCGGCGCGCTCGACCGTACGCTCGGCTTCCTCTATGGCGCGGCGCGCGGCATCCTGGTGGTCGCGGTGGCGCTCCTGTTCTTCAACTGGCTTGCCGGCGCCAAGGCGCCCGCCTGGATCGCCAACGCCAAGTCGCGGCCGTTGCTCGAGACGATCGGCGCCAAGCTCGAGAGCGTGCTGCCGGAAAACACCGAGGAACTGGTCAACAAATACACGCATAAGGGCACGCCGCAGGCTGGCGCGCCGGCCACGACCGACCAGCCCGCGGCCGAGCCGCCGGCCGGCGACGACAACGCGCCGGCGCCCGACGACAGCGAGGGCGAGGCGCCTGCCGATAACGAGCCAGCTCCGGCGCCCGCCCCTGCTCCCGCTCCAGCGCCGGCAAACTGAAATCCAGGCCAGCCATAGCGCTGGCCTGAGGCAATTTGTGAATGCCTGACGAGGTGCGTTGCGTTCCGCGAGAGATCGCCCTATATGGCGGCTTTAGCGGAGCTTGAGCACCAGATGGCAGACTCAACGGCAGATGCAGGCAATGTCCTTTCCGCCGAGGCCGACGATCATTTCCACGACGAATGCGGCGTGTTCGGCATCTTCGGCCGGCAGGACGCGGCGGCCATCGTCACACTCGGCCTGCACGCCCTGCAGCATCGCGGCCAGGAAGCGGCAGGCATCGTCTCCTATGACGGCACCCAGTTCCATGTCGAGCGCCATGTCGGCCTGATCGGCGACACCTTCACCAAGCAGCGCGTCATCGACAGCTTGCAGGGTAATCGCGCCATCGGCCATACGCGCTATGCCACCACCGGCGGCGCCGGGCTGCGCAACATCCAGCCCTTCTTCGCCGAGCTTGCGGAGGGCGGTCTTGCCGTCGCCCACAACGGCAACCTCACCAACGCGCTCACCGTGCAGCGCGCTCTGCAGAAGCAGGGCTCGATCTTCTCGTCGACCTCCGACACCGAGACGCTGCTGCACTTGGTCGCGACCAGCAAGGAGCGCGATCTGAATTCGCGCTTCATCGAAGCGGTGCGCCAGGTGGAGGGCGCCTTCTCACTGGTGGCGATGACGGCCAAGAAGATGATCGGCTGCCGCGACCCGCTCGGCATCCGCCCGCTGGTGCTGGGCGACCTCGACGGCGCCTGGATCCTGGCATCAGAGACCTGCGCGCTTGACATCATCGGCGCCCGCTTCGTGCGCGACATCAAGCCCGGCGAGATGGTGGTCATCACCTCCAAGGGGATCGAGAGCATCTTCCCGTTCGAGCCGCAGAAGACGCGCTTCTGCATCTTCGAATATGTCTATTTCGCGCGGCCGGATTCCTCGGTCGAGGGCCGCAACGTCTATGAGGTGCGCAAGCGCATCGGCGCGGAACTGGCGCAGGAAAACCCGGTCGAGGCCGACATCGTCGTGCCGGTGCCGGATTCCGGCACGCCGGCCGCAATCGGCTTCTCCCAGGCCGCCGGCATTCCCTTCGAGCTCGGCATCATCCGCAACCACTATGTCGGGCGCACCTTCATCCAGCCTGGCGATTCGATCCGCCACATGGGCGTTAAGCTGAAGCACAACGCCAACCGCCGCATGATCGAGGGCAAGCGCGTGGTGCTGGTCGACGATTCGATAGTGCGCGGCACCACCAGCCAGAAGATCGTGCAGATGGTGCGCGATGCCGGCGCGAAGGAAGTGCATATGCGCATCGCCTCGCCGCCGACCAGCGCATCCTGCTTCTACGGCGTCGACACGCCGGAGAAGTCGAAGCTGCTCGCATCGCGCATGTCGGTCGAGGAGATGGCCGAGTTCATCCGCGTCGATTCGCTCGGTTTCCTGTCGATCGATGGACTCTACCGCGCCGTCGGCGAGGCGCGCCGCGACAACGACCAGCCGCAATTCTGCGACGCCTGCTTCACGGGACAGTACCCCACCCGCCTGCTCGACTTCGAAGGCCACGACAATGTGCGCACGCTGTCGCTGCTGGCGTCGAGCGGGTCGTAGGCCGCGGTATCTGTTTTGACGCAATTCCGGACGGAAAACCGTCAGACACTTTTCCTGGAATTGCTTTAGCCCACGGAATTCTCGCATGACCCTCGACCTTTCCGGCCGCGTGGCGGTCGTCACCGGCGCCTCGCGCGGCATCGGCTATTTCATCGCCAGGGAACTGGCGGCAGCCGGCGCGCATGTCATCGCGGTGGCGCGCACGGTGGGCGGGCTGGAACAGCTCGACGACCAGATCAAGGCTGATGGGCGCGGACAGGCGACGCTGGTGCCGCTCGACCTCACCGACATGGCAGGCATCGACCGGCTGGGCGGCGCCATCCATGAGCGCTGGGGCAAGCTCGACATCCTTGTCGCCAATGCCGCCGTGCTCGGCGTCATTTCGCCGATCGGCCATGTCGAGGCCAAGACCTTCGAGAAGGTGATGACCATCAACGTCACCGCGACGTGGCGATTGATCCGCTCGGTCGACCCTCTGCTCAGGCTTTCCGATGCCGGCCGCGCCATCATCATGTCCGCCAACTCCGCCCATTCGGCGCGTGCCTTCTGGGCGCCCTACGCGGCGTCCAAGGCGGCGGTGGAGACGATGATGCGCTCTTGGGCGCATGAGACCGAGAGCCTGCCGCTCAGGGTCAACGCCGCCGATCCCGGCGCCACCCGCACCGCGATGCGCGCGCAGGCGATGCCCGGCGAGGATCCGGAGACGCTGCCGCATCCGTCCGAGATCGCCAAGCGCATCGTGCCGCTGGCAAGCCCGGAACTGAAGGAGACGGGCCTGATCTTCCAGGCCAAGCACAACCGCTTCGTCGCCTACCAGCAACCGGAATAATTCGAGTTCAAAGCGCGTCGCGGCCGATCGAGCCCGCCTGGCGAAGGCCCTCTTCACAGGTCTGTGACCGGGGCGGTGGAAGCGTGTGCCACCGCCCAGCTTTCGCCGTGCCGGGGGAGTTGCTAGAGTCCCTGCGACTCCGACATTCAAGCAAAGCGAGGAATTCCCATGGCTGCCACTCCCAGCGTAGCGTTGGTCTGGTATCTGGTGATCGCCGGCCCGCAAGGCGGCATGGTGGTGCTGCCCAGCACCTTCGACACCCGCGAGCAGTGCACAAACGCCATCACCGAATATCAGAAGCAGCCGACGCCGCAGGGCTGGGCCGTGCAATGCGTGCCGAGCGCCTCGCCGTTTACGGATGAAGGGGACGCGGAGGAGCCTTCGGCCCAGTAGGCAACACTCCCCCTCACCCAGCCTCCGCTTCACTCGGCTGACCTCTCCCCGCTGGGGAGAGGAGGCTGTCAGCGCCGGTGCCAATCTCTTCTCCCCACCGGGGAGAAGGTGGCCGCGTAGCGGCCGGATGAGGGGGCGTCGCGCTTCAACGCCCCGCGCTTACGCTCAGCGCCGGCTTGTTGTTGATCGTCTGGAACACCGCGCAGTAGCGCTCGGTGAGCTTCATCAGAGAATCGATGCGCTCTTGCGGCTCGTCGGTGTCGAGGTCGAATTTCAGCCTTATCTCGCGAAAGCCGACTGGCGCATCGCGAGCGACGCCGAGCGTGCCGCGAAAATCGAGGTCGCCCTCGGCATCGACGCTGGCGTTGCCGAGCTTGAATTCCAGCGCGGTGGCCACAGCCTTCAGCGTCACGCCCGCGCAGGCGACCAGCGCCTCCAGCAGCATGTCGCCAGAACATAGCTCCAGGCCCGAGCCGCCGGTGGCTGGATGAAGGCCGGCGACGGCAAGCGCCCTGCCCGTCTCCACCTTGCAGGCGATCGACTGATCGTCCAGCGTGCCGCGCGCTCTCAGCGTGATCAGTGCCTTGGCAGCGTCGTCGCGATAGGCTTCCTTCAGCGGCGCCTGCATGGCCTTGAGTGCGGTGGCGTCCATGGTGCTGTCCTTTTCGATAAGTCTCCGAGCTTGATCGCACTGTTATGCTGGCGGGACAGCGCCCTCCTCTGTCCTGCCGGCCATCTCCCCCACTTGGGCCCACTTGGGGAGATTGGCGGCTTCTCCGGCGGCGCCCTTTCGTCAACGTCGGAGATTGGCGAAGGCCGACGCGACATCTGATCTCCCCCCTCGTGGGGGAGATGGCCGGCAGGCCAGAGGGGGCGCGAAGGAACTCGACATTTGCTAATAGTTTCTTTG
>NZ_RZRY01000509.1:0-4681 GCF_003998035.1 Mesorhizobium sp. M2A.F.Ca.ET.039.01.1.1
GAGTTGCCGGTCTGGCTGCACAGATACAATTGGCACCGTCCCCACGGGAGCCTAAAGTCCAAAACACCTATCAGTCGCCTCGCTCTAACCGAGGACAACCTGTTGAGGCTCCACAGCTAGCACATACCGCGCCGCTCGCCCCACCAGCCAAACCAAGAGAGCAAACCCAAATTGGAGCATGATATCGACCGGATGGTTCCGTGATCTCGTCATGCTCCCCGCCCACGGCGATTATATATTTTACAGACCCAAATTCCGATCTAGGGCCGAATAAGCCGGCGATACGCCCTCTCGTAATAAGACGTGGGGAACGGTCGGGGAAACTCGGGATGGCTCGTCCAATTACGGACAAACCCTGGCACGTACCAAAACCCTTCAGCGACCCAGCGCTCTAGCGTTTGGCTTCCATCGTGAGCCCGGCAATAGTCCTCCATGGCCTTGGACAACCGGTCGAACGATTGGACGTCCCAAATCATGTTGGCGGATCGTAATCAGGAATGACCCATCACCCGCTTCGAACTCGTTCCTTAGCGTCTGTAAGTCCATGCGCTGCCCTCTGCCATCGGCAGAGCCTATCAGATCGACCCAGCCCCAAACTAGCGGATGAATGCGTTCTCCCGGCTACTGACAGCAAGTCCCTACGGGCAATCCTAGCGCCCAGAAAACAAGCACACTGATGACTGCCGCAGTCGCCCCCAAGACGTAACCCATCCAAAGTTTTGGAGGCGGCCCGTTCATCCACCGGATTAGGCGCCCTAGCTGGTCCCTCACGGCTTCTGATCCTTGTCCTTTTCTGATGGCTTGGGCGGCGGCGCTTTTGCCACCTTCCTGATTGCCGCGTTCAACGGCTCTTCGGAATCGACGGTTTCGATTTCGCGCGCCAGTTCGCGGAACTTCTCTACTTGACTCTTTTTGACCTTGGCATCGTTATTCATGGATGCACCTCATCTATATCGATGACTCTCAAGACAGACCGGCAAACGTATTCTCGGCCATCGCCATTCCCCATCGCCAATGGAATGACGCCTTCACTTACATTAAGCAATGGCGCAATCATCTGCGGAATGTACACGGCATCCCACTTGGATACGAGCTTCATTCGACGAACTTCCTGTCCGGTCGAGGCAGCGACGGACGACTGGCTCATTTGAGCCGTCATACCCGCGCTCAGATCTTCCACAAGCATTTTGCCGTCATCGAATACATGAAGAAGTGGGGCATTCGCGTTTTCAATGTCTGCAACAGAGACGACGATCAGTTTAGAGCGTTCGAGCGGCTGCTAAACCGCATAAACCGAACGATGGTCGCCTGGGATTCATACGCTCACCTCATTTGCGACGAGGGGAAGGAGCACCAGTACGTTTCAATGGTTCGCAGAATGCGTGTCCATAACCCCATTCCGAGCAACCAAATTTTCTGGGAAGATGGCGAATATACGAGAAACATTCCTATCGAACGCATCATCGAAGACCCGCAGTTCAAAAGCTCTCAGAAAAGCTATTTCATTCAGACCGCAGACATTCTCGCTTACGGGCTGCTGCGCCGCGAAGTGCCGACGCCAAAGGCACGGAAACGACGCATCCACAATTCGTTTGAACAACTGAACCATGTCCTAACTCGTGAATGCAGCCGGACCGATCCTTTGGGCATAATTAGATAGACGAAGGGCGGCATCGATTTCTCGATTCCGCCCTTAAGCAGGACTTACCCCGGCTTCTACCACCGGCTCAGTCGAGCAGCATCAATATAAAGAAAAATGTTAACGGTTTCAATAGTTTAAGCTATTTTACGTTAACCCATTGATAACAGACTCATTTTTTACGGTGATACCGTTTCGTTTTCCACAGGGGTAGCTGCAATTGCACCGGCTTGCGGTAGTGGTCCTGCTTAGATTTCAACAGGTCTGCGATAGGTCAGGCGCTTACCCTTTGCACCGCGCAAGGCGATCAGCGACCGCACGTTGTCGTCGATGCCCATGGCAACGCGGTTCGAATAGCGGAAGTCGAACTCCGCCAGATAGCGGTGCAGATGGTGTTCGGCGCAATGCTGGTAACCGCCCTTCATGCCGCGCTTGAAGATCGAGAAATAGCCTTCGATGGTGTTGGTGTGGATGTTGCCGCGAACGTATTCGTCCTTGGAATGCGTGACGAATTCATGCGAGGCGAAATCCTGGCCGGCGCGGCGATAGATGCCGCTTTCGTCGGTCATCAACGCGCTTTCGCGGGCGATGTTGGCGCGGACAATAGGCATGACGTTGCCCATGCGGGCGGTATCGACATGGAAGGAACGAGCCTTGCCGCCGCGCTCGACCAGCGTGACGACCGTGTTCTTGTGAGCCGCGCCCTTGCTAACCGGGACGCCTGCCAGACGGCCAATATAGGTTTCGTCCACTTCAACGAACTTGCCAGCACCGCCGATGGGCGTGAGGTCATCCGAGCGCATGGCTTCACGGATGCGGTGGCAGAGGA
Organism: Mesorhizobium sp. M2A.F.Ca.ET.039.01.1.1; assembly: GCF_003998035.1. Taxonomy (NCBI): domain Bacteria; kingdom Pseudomonadati; phylum Pseudomonadota; class Alphaproteobacteria; order Hyphomicrobiales; family Phyllobacteriaceae; genus Mesorhizobium; species Mesorhizobium sp. M2A.F.Ca.ET.039.01.1.1. The sequence continues at coordinate 2,469 of NZ_RZRY01000509.1, forward strand.
ACCAAGCCGTCTTGTAGGTGATTTCCAAAGCGCGGTGCAGTTGATGGGCCGAAACGCCCTTCTTGCTGGCGCACATGGCATGCAAAGCCTGAAGCCAGATATGCAGCGGCAGCTTGGACTCCTCGAAGATCGTGCCCATGCGGACGGTGAACTTCTTGCGGCAATCCGAGCACTTGTAGAGGCCATGGATTTCGAGGCCGTGCGGGTTCTTCTTGGAAGGCTTCGTGCGACCACCCTTCAATGCGTAGTGCTTTTCCATCGAACCGCAATGGAAGCAAACCGGACCCTGCGGCCACAGCATGCCCTCGACGTGCTCGAAGGCGGCGGCTTCGTCGTGGAAGTAGGGGCGGGACAGAACGGACATAACGATAACTCCTTGTATTCGTTATCGCATATGCGTTTGGGTCTGTCAAATATATAATCGCCCCGCCCACAGGGGTTCAAACCGTGAACAAAATCTGGCATGGTGCCCCCCATGCCCATCGTTTCCCCGATTCCCCTCAACCCCTTGATCGACGGCCGCCAGTCGGAGCGCGCCATGCTGGTGCGGCGTGGCGTGCAGCGGCTGCTCCGCGAAATGGGCGCGCATGTGCTGCCGGAGCTGTCTTTGGCCACCGGCCGGCGCGCCGATCTCGTCGCGCTGACCAGGCAGGGCGACATCTGGATCATCGAGATCAAATCCTCGATCGAGGATTTTCGCGTCGACCGCAAATGGCCCGATTACCGGCTGCATTCCGACCGCTTCTTCTTCGCCACCCATCCCGGCGTTCCGGCTGACATCTTTCCCGAGGAATGCGGCTTCATCCTTTCCGACGGCTATGGCGCGGAGATCCTGCGCGATGCGCCGGAGCACCGTATGGCGGCGGCGACGCGCAAGGCGCTGATGCTGCGGATCGCGCGGGCGGGCGCCGCGCGGCTGCTGGCAGCCGAGCTCGCCGGCGTCGCGGTGCCGGCGCTGGACGGCGAGAGCGAATAGGCTCCTCCCGAGGTTGGAGGCCGGCGTCTTGCCATCGACGTCCGGCGTCGAGCCAGGGCGCGCAAACTGACCCCTTGCGTGCGGCCGACAAGAATTTTCGTCTCGCACCGATGATTTCCGCCGATCTCGATTGTCTTCACCTACAGGCGCGTCCGGGTGGCCGGCGGCCTGAAAAGAGGTGATCACATGAAACCGTTGCAAAATCAGAATGTCGTCGTGGTCGGAGGCAGCCGGGGAGTCGGCCGCGCGATCGTGGAAGCCGCGCTTGGCGCGGGAGCGACCGTGCTTGCCGTCGCCCGCGGCGCCGCCGACCTGAAGCAGCTTGCCTGGGAACGGCCGGGCTTGAAGACCCTCAGCATGGACGCGACGGCGGAAGCCGCGCCGCAAGCGGTTTTCAATGCGCTGGCACCCGACGTGCTGGTGGTCTGCGCGGGGGCGCTCGCCGCCGCCGCGCCGATCCAGGAGCAGAGCTGGGAAGTCTTCTCGGCGAATTGGGAAATGGACGTCAAGGCATCGTTCCTGTTCTGCCGCGAAGCCCTCAAAGGTCGGCTGAAGCCCGGAGCCCGCGTGCTGCTGATTGCCAGCGGCGCCGCCATCACCGGCGGCCCGCCGAATTCAGGCGGCTATGCCGGCGCCAAGCGCATGCAGATATTTCTGGCCGGCCATTGCCAGAAGGAATCGGACAAGCTCGGCCTCGGCCTGCGCTTCATGGCGCTTTCGCCGGCCCGCATCATGCCGGGCACCGGGGTCGGCGATCGCGGCATCGACAGCATTGCCGCCTATATGGGCATCCGCCCGGCCGACTTCCTTGCCAGCTTGAGCGACATGCAGACGCCGGACGATGTCGGACGGGCGGTGATCGAGCTCGCGACGGGCAAGCCGCAGGGCAGTTCCTTTACCGTGAGCGGCAGCGGCCTTGCGGCAGCGGCATGAGGCGAGCAGGATGGCGGCCGAATTCAGCGCCCCAGGCCTCCCATGACTGACGCCTCCGGCCCTATCGAGCCTTTAGGTAGGCAAGGCCAGCCAGTCCTCGACCGGCTGGCCTTCGAACGCCTGAGCGTCGCCCACCGCCGGGCGCTCAAGCTGCATTGCTACCGGATGATGGGCTCGCTCAACGAGGCGGACGATCTTGTCCAGGAGACGTTCCTCAAGGCCTGGCGCGCGCGGTCGCAATTCGACGGGCGCGGCTCGGCGCGCGGCTGGCTCTACGCGATCGCCACCAAAAGCTGCCTCAACG
>NZ_RZRY01000050.1:0-17378 GCF_003998035.1 Mesorhizobium sp. M2A.F.Ca.ET.039.01.1.1
GCCTATGTCATTGCCGGCGTGGGCTTCAACGTGCTGCAGAGCAATCGCGTGCTGCTGGTGCCGATCCGCACCGGCGTCGGCGCCCGCCTCGGGGTCAATCTCGGCTATCTGAAGCTCACCGAAAGGCCGACCTGGAACCCGTTCTGATCGGGTTCTGCCCGTTACAATCGCTCGGACCGTGCTGATCACGCCGCGGCAAGCTCTTGCCGCAGCGTTGAATTTCCGCCATGCCAAGATGGCACAATCCAGCGATTGCCGCTCCGTAAAGTGGATAGCTCGCCTTGGTCCAGTCGGTTCTGTTCTTCGCACTCGGTTTCCTGTGCGCCGTTTTCCTGGTGTCGCTGATCGCGCCGGCGGTCTGGCGGCGGGCCGTCGTGCTGACGCGCAGACGCCTGGAGGCGTCGCTGCCGCTGACACAAGCCGAGATCCAGGCGGACAAGGACCGGGTCCGGGCGGAATATGCAATGACGACGCGCCGGCTGGAGATAACCGTCAAGAACTTGCAGGAGAAGGTGGCCGAGCAGCTGGTGGAGATCGCTCGCGGGCACGAGGCCCTGAAGGGGCTCGCGGTCGAAAAGAAGGACAAGAACCAGGCGCTCTCCGATTTGCAGGCCAAAAATGCGGAGCTCAGGCAACGCGAGGAGGATTTGCACCGCCTCTCGGAAAAGCACGCGCAGGCCGAGCGGGCGTTGGAGAAGCGTGCGCTGGAGCTGCAGAAGCTCGAGCAGATGTATGATGACGCCAGTTTCTCGTCGTCGAACCGCCAGATCGAGCTGGTTGCGCGCGAGTCCGAGCTGGAAAAGCTCGCCAGCGACATCGCGTTGCTCAAGGGCCAGCGCAAGGAGGCGGACCGCCACAGCCAGGAAATCGCCTCGGAAAGCAAGGCTGCGCGCGAAGCGTTGAAGGTCGAGAAGAAGAAAACGGCCGAGCTCGAGAAGAAGGTGGAGCGGCTGCTCGCCACGCTCGCCGACCGTGAGGAGAAGCTCGACCGGCGCGAGAAGGACCTTGCTCGAATGCGCGAACGTTCGAAGGAGACCGCCGTGGCAAACGGCGTCGCGCGGCTGACTGCCGGCCCGGATGCGAAAAGCGACGATGTCGACAAGGCGATCGCCAAGCTCGAGGCCGACCGGGAACGGCTGGAGGCAAGGCTGACGGCCCTGGCGCGTGAGAACAAGCGGCTGAAAACCGATCTTGCCGACTCGGGGACAGTAATGCCGGAATCGGCGGGCGATGCACGCTCCGGCGCCGGCCTTCGCGAACAGATGAACGAACTGGCGGCCGAGGTGGTCAATCTGACGATGAAGCTCGAAGGGCCGGATTCCACTATCGCCAAGGCGCTGGCGAGTGAGGGGCAGCAGAATGGGCGCGGCATCAGCCTTGCCGACCGCGTGAGGGCGTTGCAGAAGGCCGGCTCGTCCAACTGAGGAGACGATCGCGAGGCGCCCCCGGACTGTTCCGCGGGCCACTACCGGTTTGAAAAGTGATGCAAAGCGACGGCCGAAGCTGCCGCGACGTTCAGGCTGTCGAAGCCTTTCGCCATGGCGATCCGTACCGTGTGCAGTCTGGCAAGCAGCTCTTGTGGCAGGCCTTCGCCTTCAGTGCCGAGATAGAGCGCCAGGCGTGCTGGCCGCTCCGCATCGCGGATGTTGGTTGCGCCACGCGGCGAGAGCGCGAACTGGCTGAAGCCAAGCCGATCGAGCGTCGCGGTGAAGGCTGCGGTATCGTCGAAGGACGCGAAGGGAACCTTCAGCGCCGCGCCGACCGAAACGCGGATCGCCTTGCGGTAAAGCGGATCGCAGCAGGTCCGGTCGAGCAGTACCGCGTCCGCGCCGAAGGCCGCGGCATTGCGGAAGATCGCCCCCATATTGTCGTGATTGGAGATGCCGACCAGGACGACGGCCAAGGCTTGCCGAGGCAAGTCTTGCACCAGAAGCTCGGCGGGCGCCGGATCGCCGCGCATGCCGATCGCCAGGACGCCGCGATGCATGTGGAAGCCGGCGATCCGGTCCATGACCTCGCCGGCCGCGACATAGATCGGGAAATCCGAAGGCGCCTTGCGCAGGATTTCCTGCAGGCCCGCCAGCCGATTTTCGAGGATAAGAGCCGACTCGGCAGCGAAGCGCCCTGTCGACAGCAAGAGGTCCAGCACCACCTTGCCTTCGGCGACGAAGCGGCCGTGGCGGCCGACGAGGTCACGCTCGCGGATGTGGAAGATAGGCGGCGACGCGCGGGTCCTGGGGATCGTCGATAGGGATGATGTTCATACAGGCCTCGCCGAGAATGGTCAGCGAGGTAATGAGCCACTGGCGCCGCGGGTCAAGCCCCGGCGCGACGCAACCGATAGGCCATCTGAGAGAGATCGCCGTCGCCGAAAATGCCTTCCAGCATGCGCAGCAATTCGCGCACCGCTTCGGATTTGCAGGAATAGTAGATCATCTGGCGGTCGCGCCGGGTCTCGACAAGATCGAGCGCCCTCAGCTTGGCGAGATGCTGCGACAGCGCGGACTGGCTGAGTTGCACCTTTTCGGCGATGGCGCCGACCGACATTTCTTCGTCGATCAGATGGGCCACGATCAGCAAACGCTTTTCGTTACCCATGAGAGTGAGAAAGGCGGCGGCCGATTCCGCATTGGCCATTAGTCTGTTTGAGATCATAGATCCCCCAAGGGTCCTGGCTCATCCTGGCGCCAGGGGGCAATGGCGCCTGATTCCACAATGTTCAGATGTCGACAGGCGCTGCTGAATCAGCGCCATAACAAAGGTAGATCATTTCGTTTAACTATCAAGCGTTGCTTTCGCCGGCGCGCGATCAACTATCGCTCTTGCTCTGCCGCGCGTCCCGTTTTCGCCATCTCGACGAGCACCGAACGCAATTCGCGCGCGGCTTGCAAAGGCTGGGGAAAGAAGATCCTGCAGGTCGCGTCCGGTGCGGCGAGATCCATGCCGTCGGCATCGAAGCCGGTGACGGTCCAGCCGTCGCCCGCGGCGCGGCCGAAGTGACGGGCATAAAGGGCAATCGCGTCGCGATGGTCGGCATTCATGTGATCGAGTGCTGCCTGCTCGCTGCCGGCCAGTTCCTCGACAAGGGCGCCGCCGATGATGAAATCATCGCGCTCGAGAAGATAGGCCTTGCCGAAGCCGCCATTCAGGCTGGCGCGCCCAGGCTCGAGCCGGAAGAACGAGAAATCGCCGAGTTCGGCATAAAGCTTGGCCTTCGGATTGCGATTGAGGTAGCGGCGTTCGGCTCGGACCTGGTCGGCCGATCCCCGCTCCAGCCGCACGGCCCGGCATGCCAGGCTGATGCGCGGATACGCCAGCGGATCGCCCTTGCCGGGTTCGCCAAGCAGCAGCGAGCAGCGCGGATCGGCGACAAGCGCACTGGTGTGCGCGGACAGCATCGAGATCAGGATCAGCGGCGCGCCGTCGATGTCGGTGGCGACGCCGACCCTGCTCGCCAGCGGCGCGCCGGTGCCGGGCTCGATAACCGCGAGCGCGCCGAAACGCGCTGCGCGGATCAAGGTTTTCGCCAACCTGATCGCTTCGGCGTCGGTCTGGCGAATGACATCTTTTTTCGATTCGGTCACAAGCTCACCCGAGATAAGTTGATTTCTGCTCTCCGGTTATCGGCCGAGTACACCCGCCTTTGCAAGGGCCGCGATTTCCTCCTGGCTGAAGCCAAAACGGGCCAATATGCTTGCGGTCTCGCGATCAGCGGCGGCCGGTGCTGCCGCAGCCGCTGCCGGGGCTTGCGAGAAACGCGGCGCCGGCGCCGGGCGTTCGAACCCGCCAGACGTCACAAAGCTTTGCCTGGCGCGATTGTGCGGGTGGTTCCTGGCTTCGACCAGCGACAGCACGGGCGCGACACAGGCATCGGACGTGGCGAAAAGCTCGGCCCACTCGTCGCGCGTTTTCTCCCTGACCCGCTCGGCAATGGCGGCGCGCATCGCGGGCCACGACGATCTGTCATATTGGCTGCCGACAAAATGCCCGGCGAGCGGCAGCAGCCTGGCGAATTCGCCGAAGAAGCGCGGTTCGAGGCAGCCAACGGCAATGTGCCTCGCGTCCGCCGTCTCATAGGTGTCGTAAAACGGCGCGCCGGAATCGAGCAGGTTCTCGCCGCGCCTGTCGCTCCACAGACCAGCGGCCATGTAAGCGTGGATGGGTGCGGCGAGCATTGAGGCCCCCTCGATCATCGAGGCATCGACCACCTGGCCCTTTCCGGTCAGCGAACGCTGGAAAAGGGCGGCGAGCATGCCGGCAATCAGCATCATCGCGCCGCCGCCTTGATCCGCGACGAGATTGAGCGGCGGCACCGGCGGCGTGTCCTTCCTGCCGATCGCGTGCAGCAGGCCCGCATAAGCGAGATAGGTGATGTCGTGCCCGGCTCGCCCGGACAGCGGTCCGTCCTGGCCGAACCCGGTCAGTCGGCCATAGATCAGCGCCGGATTGTGTTGGAGCAGAATATCGGGCCCGAGGCCGAGGCGCTCCATCACACCGGGGCGGAAGCCTTCGACAAGCAAGTCGGCCCGTGCCGCGAGCCGCAGCAACAGCTCCGTGCCCGCCGGACGCTTGAGGTCGAGCTTGAGGATGGAACGGCCGTGCCGGTCGAGGTTGTATTCTTCAGGCGGGTTCAGAAGCGGCTGGCCGGCATCGGCGCGTTCGATCCGCAACACATCGGTACCCATCTCGGCCAGCATCAGGGCGGCAAGCGGCACCGGACCAAGCCCGGCCATCTCGATGACTTTCAGGCCGGCGAGCGGGCCTGTCCTTTCGGTGGAAACACCGGCACCTGTCGGCGATCCGGTCATCCCGCTATTTCGGCGCCATGCGGATGGCGCCGTCGAGGCGGATGGTCTCGCCGTTCAGCATCTGGTTCTCGATGATGTGGAGGGCAAGGGAGGCATATTCCGCCGGCTCGCCGAGCCGCGGCGGGAAGGGCACGGCGGCGCCGAGCGAATCCTGCACGTCCTGCGGCATGCCGGCCATCATCGGCGTCTTGAAGATGCCGGGCGCGATGGTGCAGACGCGAATGCCGGAGCGCGCCAGATCGCGCGCCACCGGCAGCGTCATGCCGACGACGCCGCCCTTGGAAGCGGCATAGGCGGCTTGCCCGATCTGGCCGTCATAGGCGGCAACGGAGGCGGTGTTGACGATGACGCCGCGCTCGCCCCCAACAAGCGGATCGAGCTTCGCCGCCCGATCGGCAACGAGGCGGATCATGTTGAACGTGCCGATCAGGTTGATCTCGATAACCTTGCGGTACTGGTCGAGCGGATGCGGTCCGTCCTTGCCGATCGTCTTCACGCCGATGGCGATGCCTGCGCAATTGACCAGGATGCGCGGTTCACCGAGCTTTGCAGCCACTTCGGCGATCGCGGCCGTGGCGCTGTCGCCGCTAGAGACGTCGCATTGGACCGCGATGCCGCCGATGTCGGCCGCGACCTTCGCCGCGCGCTCGATGCCGACATCGAGGATGGCGACGCGAGCACCCTTGTCGGCAAGCGTGCGCGCCGTTGCCTCGCCAAGACCCGATCCGCCGCCGGTGACGATCGCAATCTGGCCGTTCGGGTTCATGCAAGCCTCCCAGGATTCCGGATTATGCTACGAAGCCCGCAAAGGCGGCGCAACCGCAATAGCCGGGTCGATCGAGAGCGACGCGCTTGCTGCCGGGCGCGCCAATGCCGGCGCTAACTCCGCGACCCTTGCCATGCTGGCGTGGCCGACTTCGCCGGCGAAGCGGGCGACGGCGCCCGGCTTGATCTCGTGATGCAGCAGCCGGTCGAGGTCGACCGGGCGTGGCATGGTGATCTGCCCGCGCGGGAAGCGCTTGAAGCCCAGCGGTCCATAATACGGCTCGTCGCCGACCAGGATGACGGCAGGCGCACCGGCCTTCCTGGCCGCTTCCAGCGCGATCGTGACCAGCTTGCGGCCGATGCCGAGATTCTTGAAGGCGGGGCGCACCGCAAGCGGGCCGAGCATCATGGCGCGTCCCGCGCCCGCGGCCACGCGCGTCATGCGCACCGAGGCGATGACCGTATCGTCCTTGACGGCGACATAGGACATCGAGCGGTCATGCCCGCCCGACTCGCGGATCTTGTAGGCGGCAAGCACGAAGCGGCCCGGGCCGAAGGCCTCGTCGTTGATGGCTTCGATTTCAGCATCATGGGCCGGGGTTTCCGGCAGGTATTTCACGTCGGCAAGGCTCATGGTCTTTGCGTTCCGGTATGCGAGGAAGGTTTGCTGCAAAGCGGCAGCGTTCGCCAGTCAGCGCTTGTTAAGCGCGGGCGCCCTTTCGTCGTCGGTCGAACCGGATCGCGGCAAAGTCGAACATGGGCGCCTCCGCTAGCACCAATTTTGTGCCGCTGCAATCGGCGCTTTTTGTCTTTCTTTGTGTCATTTGACGAACTGTTCAGCGCCGAAGGGCTTCGCCAACCCGGCTATCGGCCTAGATTGTTGCGAACCCCAGGGAGATTGCCGCATGGGAATGCTGATCGAAGGCAAATGGCAGGACCGCCCGTTCGAGACTGACAGCGGCGGACGGTTCATACGCAGAGAGTCGCAATGGCGCGACTGGATCACGCGTGACGGCAGTCCGGCGCAGGGCCGAAGGCGGGGCTTCAAGGCGGAACCCGGCCGTTATCACCTCTATGTCTCGCTCGCCTGCCCTTGGGCGCACCGCACTTTGATCTTCCGTGCCCTGAAGAAGCTCGACGGCATCATCTCCGTCTCCGTGGTGCACCACTTCATGGGCGAAAACGGCTGGACCTTTAAAGCCGAGGACGGCGCCACCGGGGACACGCTCTACGGCCTCGATTTCCTGCACCAGATCTACGCCAAGGCCGATCCGACCTATTCAGGCCGCGTGACGGTGCCGGTGCTGTGGGACAAGAGGCAAGAGACCATCGTCAACAACGAGTCCTCCGAGATCATTCGCATGCTCAATTCGGCCTTCGACGAATGGGGCGATGCGGGTCTCGACTTCTATCCTGCGGCGCTGCGCGCGGAGATCGACAGGATCAATGCGCAGGTCTACCCGGCAATCAACAACGGCGTTTATCGCGCCGGTTTCGCCACCACGCAGGAAGCCTATGAGGAAGCTTTCGGCGAATTGTTCCAGGCGCTCGACACAATCGAGGAGAGGCTGTCGCGACAGCGCTATCTGGCCGGCGAACACATCACCGAGGCCGATTGGCGGCTGTTCACGACGCTGGTTCGTTTCGATCCGGTCTATGTCGGCCACTTCAAATGCAATCTGCGCCGCATCGCCGACTACCCGAACCTGTCGAATTATCTGCGCGATCTCTATCAGGTGCCCGGCGTGTCGGGCACGGTCAACCTTCACCACATCAAGGCGCATTATTACGGCAGCCACAGGTCGATCAATCCGACGGGAGTTGTCCCGGTGGGACCGGAGCTCGATTATGCGGCCGCCCATGACCGGGGCAGGTTCAGGAAAGCGGCGTGATTACCAGTAGGGTGAGATGCGCTCCCCGCCAAATATCTCGGCCATCCTTCGGAGCGTCGCCGGGGTCGTGCCCTCCGGCAAGCTGTCGAGCGGGAAGAAGCCTGCCTCGGCGATTTCATGGTCGGGCAGTTTCGGCGCGGTCTGGCTGAAAGCTTCGATCAGATAAAGGCCGACATGGTCGCGCTTGCTGGAGCGGCGGTTGAAATGCATCGACCTCAGCACCGGCGGCGCGGTAAGCGCGATGTTGCCTTCCTCGGCCAGCTCGCGCGTCAACGCTTCCTCGAGCGTCTCGCCGGACTCGACGCCGCCGCCGGGCAACTGCCAGCCGGGAACATAGGTGTGGCGGATCAGGAAGACGGCGTTGGAGGCACGTTCGTAGACCAGGCCGCGCACGCCGAGCGTCATCGGGCGGCGCAACAGAAAGTAAAAATGGAAGAACCTGGCCCGCAGGCCCGGCCAGCCGGTCTGGCGGAACGCCTCTTCCGGATCGCCTGTGCCGGTCATCGAACGATCCCTGGGCGAACAGCAAAGGGTGAGTGGAAAGCCTCGCCGGCGTCGCTTAAGAAGGGGTCATGTTCAGGCTCGCGCATATTTCCGATGCTCATCTGGGACCGCTGCCCGATGTAACCTATCGCGACCTCGCGTCCAAGCGCGTGCTGGGCTATGTCAACTGGCAGCGCAACCGACGCCGGCATATGCATGATGCCGTCATCGACACGATCGTCGCCGACATCAAGGCGAACGCGCCGGACCATCTCGCCGTCACCGGAGACCTCGTCAACCTGGCGCTCGACGGCGAGATCGAGATGGCCAAGCACTGGCTGGAGACGCTCGGATCGCCGCACGACGTTTCCGTGGTCCCCGGCAATCACGATGCCTATGTGCCGGGCGCTTTCGACAAGGTCTGCCGGGCCTGGGCTCCCTGGATGACGGGCGACGGCGTCAACAGTCCGGTCGACCGCAATTCCTTTCCGTATCTGCGCGTGCGCGGCAATGTCGCGCTGATCGGCGTCACCACGGCGCGCGCCACCGCACCCTTCATGGCCAACGGCTTCTTCATGGAAGGGCAGGCCGAACGGCTCGGCAAGGTCCTCGATGATACGGTCAAACAGGGACTCTTCCGGATCATCATGATCCACCACCCGCCGGTGCGCGGCGCAGTACCGCAGCACAAGCGGCTGTTCGGCATTGCCCGGTTCCACAAGGTCGTCCGCCGGCATGGCGCGGAACTCGTCCTGCACGGTCACTCGCACCTGCCGTCCTTGTTCGCCATCGGTGCACGCGGGGCCAAGGTGCCGGTGGTAGGGGTCGCCGCCGCCGGCCAGGCGCCGGGTGGCAAACATCCGGCGGCGCAGTACAACATGTTCGAAATTAGTGGTGAAAGGGGCAACTGGCGCCTGCGCCTGACCCGGCGCGGGCTGACCGGACCGGCCATGCCGCCGTCGGACCTCCAAAGCATGGACCTTGACGTGCCGGCAGACGGGCGCCAACTCGTCAGAAGCTGATCTTCATCTGCATGATGCGGTCCCAGAACAAGACCAGCGAAACCGCCAGGCCGACAAGGGCGCCGGCGGCGATCAGGCCGAGGCCGGCGAAGAAGGTCGTCCAGCCGTTGCGGCCGGTTTCGGATCGGATGGGCGGCTCCGCTTCCTGGACCACGTGACGATGCAGGCCGGGAACGGCGCTTTCCATGCCGCCCTCCATCATGTGCTGCCGCTCGACGACACGTTCGGCCACGTAGCGCGTGACAGCATCGGCGACGGCTTTCATCTCGGTCGATTCAGCCAGCACCACGCGGCCGACGCGCGTGTCCTTGAGGAAGCGGTAGGTTCGGCGGTCGCGTCCCATGGCGACGTGGCTCACCGCATCGATCCATAGCCGCGGCTGCAGGCCCGACGAGACGGCGAAGTCGAAGCTGTCCATGTCAGCCGGGACATCGGCAAAGACGGAGGCAAGCTCGGCTGCCAGCAGATCGAGCCGCATGCGGTGCGCCTCGCGCATGTCGACAACCACGTCATCGCGGTCGGCGAAGGCGTTCTTGACGTCGCGTATGGCATCCGAAAGCTTTCGCGATGGCTCGATCGGGGTGATTATGTCGCCTGCATCCTTCATGGCGGCTGTCTCGCTGTTGGTTAACAGCGAGTTAACACAATCGCCGGCAAAATGCACTGAATGATAGCGCCGGTCAGCTTGCTGCCGCCCCGTACACCGGTCGTTGTCGCCTGGCCCGCCGTCGCGTGTTGCGACGCACGATCTCGGCAATCAGGTCCGGAGCCTCCTCGACCAGCATGTGACCCGCGTCAAGGACATGGTGCAGATGGAAATGCGACGGCAAGGCCTCGGCCTGCCCGACAGGCAGGAGCGGATCCTCCGCTCCCCAAACAACCATCACCGGCATGTCGAGCGCATCGAGCTGCGCTCGAGGGATGACACCTTGCCGCTCATCCTTGGTTATCGCGGCCGCCATATCGATCAAGGTCTGCAACTGGCCGGGCTGTTCGCGCATGAGGCAAAGCGCATCCACCACGTGGTCAGGCGGCACGCTGCGCGGGGCCGACATGGCCGCAAGGCTGGCGCGGATCTGCTTCCTGCCGGAAGCCGCCGCATAGCGGCGCAGCAGGGCTGCGTTGATCTCCGGGCCGAAGCCGCCGGGCGCCAACAGCGTGAGCGAAGCCACCCGGCCAGGATCGGCTAGCGCCATCAATGTCGCGATCGCGCCGCCCATGGAATGACCGACGAGATGGACCTTGGCCAGCTGACGGGCGGCAAGATCGGCGAGGATGGCCCGCGCGGCCGGCTTGGCCCCGCCCATGCCCTCGCATTGCAGCGAATGACCATGGCCCGGCAGATCGTAGGCCAATATTCTCGCTTCGGCCGCCAGCGGTGCCATGACGTCACGCCAGATCTCACGGCAGGCTCCAAAGCCATGCAGAAAGACGATCGTCTTCGGATCAGCGCCGGCCTCGACGGCATAAGGGAGTGGAAGCATGAAAAAAGGAGCGGTGAGCAGGCAGCAATCAGAAATTGTGGCTGAATTGCTCCTGATCCAGACCTGTGGCTAGTAAAATTTTCGCGACCGAAGCGCTCCGTCAGGCGCTCGACGTGGAAGCCCGTCCTAATAGGTGTCGGATCACAGCGTGATACTTCCGCTGCTGCGATCAGGTGGCCCAAACACGGGCGTAAGGTGTGCCTATGTCCTAGTCTTGATGCGATTCCGCAATTTCAGACGGAAAACCGCTTCACATTAACTAGGTCGGATTGCCGATCCCGGCGGCACGCAAGGATTGCACTAGCCGATCGGTGAGATCCGCGGGATATTTGCGGTCGACGAACGTCGCGCGCGGGTCGGCGGCGAATTTCGGGAATTCGGCGATGAGCTCGTTGGCAAGCTCGCCCGCCAGCTTGTCGCGGCCCGAAAGCCTGGCGCCGATCAGGCGCGCGGCCAGATAATGCGACTTGGATGCCGTCGTGCGCAGCGACTCGCTGGCGATGGCGGCCTTCTTCATATCGCCCTGCATGAAGGCGCCGACGAACAGGCCATAATCCCACCAGGTCGGATGGCCGCTGAAGGCCTCGACCGCGTGGCCCAGGATCGGCGTTCCCTCATCATACTTGCCGGCGAAGATCAGCCCATAGCCATAGGCGGCGGCCATGCCGAGATCATATGGGTTGAGTTCGTAGGCCTTGCGCGTCAAGCGGATCGCTTCGTCCGCGTTGCCGAGGCGCGAGTTGAGGTAGCCGAGGGCACGATGCGCGTGCGGGTTCATAGGCCCCATCTGAACGGCGCGGTGCGCAAGCGACATGGCCTTTTCGAGCGTCGCATCTGGCGGATAGGGATAGTGGGCGGTGACGGCCTCTCCATGAAGCGCGGCCAGTTCCGCATAGACGAGCGACGATTTGGTGCCGTCGGCGGCAAGCTTCTCCAGGCAGCGATACGCAACCTCGTGCGACTGGGCGTTCATGTCGAGAAAGTAGCGGTCGTCGAGCACCAGGCACCCGATCTGGCTGGTCCTGATGTCGCTCTGGTCGATGTAGCTGTAGATCGCGCCGGAAGCGGGAATGGTCGATGTCAGAAGGCTGGCGATGTTGCTTTCAACCGCGCCGGGCGCGGTTTCGGCCGATGTCAGGTTGCGCGACAGCAGAACCCGACCGGTCGCGACGCTTTGCAGCTCGACCGTGACGTCGCCGGCGGCGGGGCCGGGAACAATATCGAAGACGAAACTGATCGGGTCGGCCGATTGATCGCGCGTTGAATCCGGAGCGCGCCCGATGAAGTCGATGGTGTCGAAACCGGCAAGACCGGCGCGCAACGACGATGCGACGCGAGCTGCCTCTGCTCCATCGGCGTTCATGGCAATGTAGATGAGCGGCAAGGAGTCGAATACTGACTGGGCCGTGGTTCCGGCGATGCCCGCCGTTTCGACCGCCGTGTCGCCGCCGCCGAGCAAGGCATCGCCTTGGCGAAAGATGAGCACGCCGAGCATGGCAATGACCAGAACCATGGCAGCCCAGAAGAATCGCAGTTGCCGCGTCAGTGATTGTGCAGGCGCGGCCGGCGCCATAAACGGCACGGGTTCGTCCGATGTCGGGCTGTCGAGATAGTCGGCCGCCGGAGCGGCTTCGGCCGATGCCTGGGGTTGGCGCGCGATGTTGCCGGTGGCGGACCTTGCGTCACCGGGCAGGCGGATTGCGTTCAGCTCATAGGAGGGGATATAGCCGCCGCGCGGGATCGCGATACGCACCGGTTCGGCGATGCCTTCATTGGCAAAGTACTGATCCAGGAGCTCGCGTAGGCGACCGGCCTGAACCCTGACCACGGCGTCGGTGGAGGCGTCGAAATCGCCGTCCTTGCCGAAGACGTCCATGGCGATGGAAACGCCCTTCAGCCTGTCCGCCTCGCCAGCCTGCTCGCGCTCTACCAGGTAGCGTAAAAGCCTGCGGGCACGCTCGGATCGTCCGAACGTCTCGCTGGCAAGCAGTCGCTCCAATGTCTCGCGCACTGCGGGGGCGGCAGGCGGGGCATGCTCCAAGTGTCGATCCTTCCGAACTCGGCACAGGTTAGGGCGCGATAATATAGCGCTCGCGCCGGCGCACAAGGATGCTTCTGTTATGTGATCGCGTAAGCCACCGGAAATTCCCCCGCCGGTTAACGAACGACAAGGAAGTTGCGTCTGCTTGCAACACGGCGCGTCCGCAAGGCGCGTCGTGTTCGGGAGCCTGACTGGTCAGCCGGCCTTACCACCGATGATGCGATTGGCGGCCGAAACGACGGCCTCCAGCGAGGCGGCGACGATGTTGGTGTTGATGCCGGCGCCGAACAGCTTGCCGCCCGGATATTCCATCTCGACATAGGAGATGGCCGAGGCGTTGGAGCCGCGCTGCAAGGAATGCTCGGAATAGTCGAGCACCGACATGTCGACGCCGACATGGCGCGAGAGCGCATCGACAAAGCCGTCGATCGGGCCGGTGCCCGAGCCGGTGATCGTCACTTCCCTGCCATTGTCGATTATATCCGCCTCCACGATGCGTCGGCCCTTCACCTCGGTATCGGGGAAGGTGCGGTGGTCGAGGAACTTCAGCCGCGCGCCGGGCTGGTCGATATAGGTTTCGAGGAAGCGTTCGTGGATGCGCTTGGCCGGCACTTCCTTGCCTTCCGCGTCAGTGATCGCCTGAATCGCCTGGCTGAACTCGATCTGCAGATTGCGCGGCAGATTGAGGCCGTAATCCGCCTGCAGCACATAGGCGATGCCGCCCTTGCCCGATTGCGAGTTGATGCGGATGATCGCCTCATAGGTGCGGCCGACATCGGCCGGATCGATCGGCAGGTAAGGCACTTCCCAGATCGGAGTGTTGGCCTTCTTCAGCGCCTTCATGCCCTTGTTGATAGCGTCCTGATGCGAGCCCGAGAAAGCCGTGTAGACCAGCTCGCCGACATAAGGATGGCGCTCCGGGATCTTCAGCTGGTTCGAATATTCGTAGACATCCTTCATCCGGTTGATATCGGAGCAGTCGAGCTCCGGATCGACGCCCTGGGTGAACATGTTGAGCGCCAGCGTCACGATATCGACATTGCCGGTGCGCTCGCCATTGCCGAACAGCGTGCCTTCGACGCGGTCGGCCCCGGCCATCAGGCCAAGCTCGGTGGTGGCGACGCCTGTGCCGCGGTCGTTGTGCGGATGCAGCGAGATGATCAGGTTCTCGCGGTTGTCGAGATTGCGGCACATCCATTCGATGCGGTCGGCATAGACGTTGGGCGTCGACATCTCGACCGTCGAGGGCAGGTTGATGATCAGCTTGTTGTCGGCCGTCGGCTTCACGATCTCCGTGACGGCGTTGCAGATCTCCAGCGCGACGTCGAGCTCGGTGCCGGTGAAGCTTTCCGGCGAATATTCGAAGCGGTAGCCGCCGCCGGCCTTGGCCGCCATGTCGGTGATCATCTTGGCGGCGTCGGTGGCGATGCGCTTGATGCCGGCGACGTCCTTTTCGAAGACGACGCGGCGCTGCAATTCGCTGGTCGAATTGTAGAAATGCACGATCGGGCGGTGCGCGCCCTTGAGCGCCTCGAAGGTCCGTGTGATCAGTTCTGGCCGGCACTGCACCAGCACCTGGAGCGATACATCGCGCGGCACGCCGCCTTCCTCGATGCACCAGCGCGCGAAGTCGAAATCGGTCTGCGAGGCCGAGGGGAAGCCGATCTCGATTTCCTTGAAGCCCATGTCGAGGAGCAGCGCGAACATGCGCGCCTTGCGCTCATGACCCATCGGGTCGATCAGCGCCTGGTTGCCGTCGCGCAGGTCGACCGAGCACCAGATCGGCGCCTTGTCGATCACCTTGTTCGGCCAGGTGCGATCGGTCAGGCCGACAGTGGGGTAAGACTGGTACTTGCGGGCTGCATCCGGCATGTGGCCGGCCGCGCGCTTCCCGGCTTCAGCCTCGTCGGCGCGGATTTCTTCTCGTGCGTTCATCGTCTCTTCTCCGGGCGGCTCGCATGTTCGCCTTGGGCGGATTGATGGCGAGCGTCGCCTCTACCAGAATTGCATTCGCTTGATTATGACTTTGCCAAGGAGCATGCGCCTGAGGCGGCGGGTATCGACCGCCGGGCGCTCCTTCAGCGAACCCGGCGATCGCCGATAAGGCCGAGAAGAAGCAGGGTGGAAGCGAGCGCGCGCGCGGTCCCGCCGGCAAAGCCGGGGCGAGAAGAAGCGACGGAGCGGACGCGCGTGGTCATGGCGGCTCTCTTACAGGAGCGGCCCGCCGGAGGCAAGCGTGCGCAGGGGCGAATGCGCCGAGCCTGGTCTCGTCGCGGGCGGTGATGTCTTCCCCGCGCCTTGTAAATGGGCCAGACTTGGTTCCGAAGGCTTGGCTGCCAAGCGAAGCTCCGGGAGGGGTCGCCCATGAATTTCGTGTTCTTCTCGCCGCATTTCCCGGCCAACGGCGCCGAGTTCTGCGACCGGCTGAAAAAGGCCGGCGCCACCGTGCTCGGCATTGGTGACGCGCCTTACGAGACCCTGAACGGCAAGCTGAAGGCCGCGCTTTCGGAATATTACCGCATCGCGGACATGGAAGATTACGATGCCGTGTTCCGCGCGATGGGGCACTTCATCCACAAATGGGGCCGCATCGACCGCTTCGAGTCGCTCAACGAGCATTGGCTGGAGCTCGAGGCCAATATCCGCACCGACTTCAACATCTACGGCACCAAGCTCGACTTCGTGAAGAATCTGAAGCGGAAGAGCCGCATGCGCGCCTTCTTCCGCAAGAGCGGCGTCGAGACCATCCCGCAGCGCAAATGCTCCGACCGTGCCGGCGCCATGACCTTCATCCGCCGCGTCGGCTATCCGGTGGTGGTCAAGCCGGATTCCGGCTCGGGCGCCTCCAATACGTTCAAGATCTCCAATGCCAGGGAGCTCGACCAGTTCTTCAGGGATAAGCCGGAGGACGTCACCTTCGTCATGGAACAGTTCATCGAGGGGCTGGTGGTGACCTTCGATGGGCTGGTCAACCGCGACGGCGAGGTTGTGCTGGCGGCCAGCCACCGCTACGACCAGAGCATCATGGACGCGGTCAACAAGGACCGCCACATGAGCTACACCTGCTTCCCCGAAATCACGCCTGCGGTGGAGGAGGCGGGGCGCAAGATCCTCAAAGCGTTCGACGTGCGCGAGCGCTTCTTCCACATCGAGCTGTTCGAGACCAAGGACAAGCGCGTCATCGCGCTCGAGGTCAACATGCGCCCGCCCGGCGCCTGGATGACAGACGCCATCAACTACACATTCGACATCGACGTCTATGCTGCCTGGGCCGACATGGTGGTCAAGGATGCCGCCGGAGGCCCCTACAAGGGGAAGTATTTCACCGCCTATGCCAGCCGCAAACGCCATATCGACTATTTGCACAGCCATGCGGACGTGCTAGCCGCCCATGGCGACAAGATCGTCCATCATCAGGCCATCGAAGAGGTTTTCAGCCGCGCCATGGGCAATTACGCCTACCAGATGCGTTCGAAGGATCAGAAGGCACTGCGCCAGGCGGTCGACTATATCCACGCGGAAAAGGCCTGAGCCAATGGACGTCTCCTATCACAAGGGCCATGCCCGTAGTCTCGGCCGCGACATGGAATACAAGCGCTACGGTCATGCCGGGCGCCCGGTGGTGGTGTTCCCGACCTCGCAAGGACGGTTCTACCAGTTTGAGGATTCGGGCGGGGTTGGCGCGCTTGCCGAGTTCATCGACACCGGCCGCATCCAGCTCTTCACGCTGGACGGCATCGATTCGGAATCCTTCTTCAACAAGCATGCCGATGCGGCGCATCGCATCGCGCGGCACGAGGCCTATTTCCGCTATGTGCGGGAAGAGGCGCTGCCGGAGCTGCAGGCGGTCGCCGCCAAATCCAATGGCGGCCGCCCCTTGAAGCCATTGTTCTGCGGCTGCTCGATGGGCGGCTATCATTCGTCGAATTTCGTGTTCCGGTTCCCGGAACTGGCAAGCGGCGTGATCTCGCTGTCCGGCGTCTATTCGGCCCGCGACTTTTTCGGCCGGCAGCTGGAAGGCAACATCTATTTCAATTCGCCGCTCGACTATCTGCCGGGCATCGTCGACCAGAAGCTGCTCGGGCGGCTCAGGGCGCTGAGGCTGATTTTCTGCTGCGGGCAGGGCGCCTGGGAAGAGCGCATGCTGGTCGAGACGCGCGAGCTGGAGCAGGTGCTGCGCGACAAATCCATTCCCGCCTGGGTCGACTATTGGGGCGGCGACGTCAGTCACGACTGGCCATGGTGGCACAAGCAACTGGTCTATTTCTTCGGCCGCTGGCTGGATGACGATCTGATGCACAGGCTGGATTGATGACCACCCCCGACCCGATCCGCCGCTTTGTCGAAGCCACCAACGCCGGCGATAGCGAGGCCTTTCTCGGTACATTCACTGACGACGCTTTCCTGAGCGACTGGGGTCGCGATTTCCATGGCCGCGACGGGGTCGCGCGGTGGAACCGATCAGACAATATCGGCGTGCAGTCCAATCTTCGCATCGTCCGCATCGCGCAGCGTGACGGCGCCTACCATGCTCGTGTCGCCGTGACGGGCAATGGCTTCAACGGCGAGGGCGACATGGCCTTCACGCTGGACGGCGACCGGATCGCAAGCCTGGTCATCAGCTGAAACCGGACAGCAGGCTGGGTCTTTCCGCAAGTCGACACAAAATTTGACTTTAATGATCATGTTTTAGTGGCAAAGCCGCCGACGCTGTGGCATGCCGGTGCCCATGACGACATCGAAAGGCCCGGCGATGAAGCTCTTGAGCGCCCAAACTCGTATCCAAAACGATGACATTCGCGCGGTGATGGACAGGCTGCGCGCCGAGCATAGCGACCATGAGATCGACACCGGCGATGCCGGCCGATGGGAATTCCGTATGC
>NZ_RZRY01000510.1:0-4656 GCF_003998035.1 Mesorhizobium sp. M2A.F.Ca.ET.039.01.1.1
GACCACGACCTATTCCCTGTTGAACGAACAGATCCATTTCGGTTGTTGGAAGGGGCGGTCGTTGCCGGGTTGGTTCGCACAACTCCGGATCGTAGGTGGTACCTTTGGCCTGGCTTTGCTCTCTTCAACATGGGCAGGCTCGGCACAAGCCGCCTCAACTTCGGAAGGGATTGGCTCGACGACTTCGACACTGGTGGCCTCAACTGGCATCGTCTCTATCGCCACATCGACAGAAGAGACCTGGGTCAAGCGCGCCTCGAACGAGTTCCGGTGGCCCCCAACGTTCCTGTAGCCGATGCCCTCTTTGAGAGAATAGACGGATGGCTGCACGAAAGTCGCTTCACAACTGATATCAATATGGAGCCGACAAGGCGTCAGTATCTACTTGGCCTAAAGCGTAATCGCGTACTGGATACGTTGAAGGCCCTGCCTGCTCCGCCAACATAGAAACCATTGCCATCAACGAGAAATCTTGTCATGCCCATGCTCTTATGATGAGTTTCCAAGTCGATGAAGGGTTCGATTTATAACTATATCCGCCGGTTGCAGATAACATCACAAGACCATTTGCACCCATAACGACCTTGATATTAGTGGCATCAGGTCGCAAGCTCACGCCACGGCCGTCAGCGGCATCAGAAGCCCATGCGGCAAGCAGTATTTCCTCACCAGCAGAATAGCCACCATCCGCAGAGATACATGTGGCATATGCATGGTAGATATTTGGTCTGACACCCAGTCCATGTGCCAAGGTCAGGGTGCCACCGTTAGTCCAAGTTTGCGGCGCGCTTTCATAGAACCGCTGAAGCTGCATTGAGGGGGTGAGCAAAGCCGCCGCCTGAGCGGGCGTCATCGGCCGAATGTAGTTGTCGGCGCCAGCCCCGAGAGCGTTCTGGCCGCAGAAGTAGCCCGTGGCTCCAGGCGCGGCATATTCCGAGCGGAACAGGCGAGTTGTGATATCGCCGGACGCGTCACGCTGCGCCAACGTGCTTGCCGTCGCGGCCGTTGCGGCAGCGACCAACCCGAGCAAGGTTCGCATCGCCGCATAGTCGGCGGCGGTGATCAGGGACCGTCCATTTGCCGACGCGTTGGTAATATCCGCCGCCGTGATGGCAAGCAGCGTCTTCATCGCTGCGTAGTTGGCCGCCTGCGCCAGCGAGCGGCCGTTCGCACTCATGTCGGTGATGTCAGCGACCTGAAGCGTCACCGCCCCGCTCTTGCCGGCAACGCTCGCCACGGCATCGGTGTTGTCGATCTTGACCCATTTGGTGCCGTCAGAGACGGCCCAGTCACCGACCTTATCGGTGATGCCGCCGACGCTCGTGGCGCCGGCAACCGACACCATGTAATACCAGCCCTTGTTCCCGGCTGCCGCCGCCGGGATGGTCGGAGTATTGGTGTTGGCGTTCCAATCGCCTTGATAGTTGAGCGAGCCGAAGAGAGCCGACGGCAGTTGCGCGGCCGGCACCTTGCCGTCGGGGCCAAGCGACGCGTAGCCGTTGGCGTTGCCTTTCTCGCTCTCGTCCTGCTTGGCGTCGAGCGCCGCCTGTAAGCCGGTCGTTTCGGAGATGACGTGACTGTGGACCAGCAAAGCGCGCTGGGTGACTGACACGAGCAGGCCGGCAACATCGACGTCGATCGCGTCTAGGGCCGCGATCAGCCGCAGGACATCGTCCTCGAGGTTGTTGCTCCCGAAGGGCTTTTGGTAGCCCCGGTTCGGCGTCGTGTTTTCAACGGGCATGGCGATCCTGGCGAGGTTACGGGGCGGAGATCGCCCGGAAGTCATAGGCCATCGGGCGCGCCGCCGGCGTGCCGGTGAGCGTGATCCGGATGCGGCCGACCGGATTGGCGTTGAAGTTGAGGACGTTGTATTTGCGCTCGACCCAGCCGGCATCCTGAAGCGGCGTCTGCGTCACCTGCGCCATCGCCGACCAGGCGTCGTTGGCCGCGTCGCCATGCATGGCGATGGTCGCCCCGGTCGGTATCTTCGTCTTCAGATAGGACAGGATGTCGACCCCGGAGCCCATGGTGAAGGCGCGCGTCACATAGGTGCCCGTCGTCTGCAACTCGCCCTCGATTGCAAGGATGACCGGGAACACGACAGGCGAAACCTTCGCCGAGCCGGACAGAACGGCGCGGACCTGCACATTGCCCGTGTAGAAGGACTGTAGCTCCCAGGCTTGGCCCGGGTTTAGCAGGGTGACGGAGCCGTCGTCGAGTTGCACTTCGAAATGCATGGCGGCGGCCGCGGTCGGCAGCTCGACCTCGGCGCGGATCAAGAGGTCGCTCATGTTGGCGACCGCGAAGGTGCCGACATTCACGGTCTGGGCCGCCGGAGCGAACCTGGCGGCGATGAGCTGGAAACAGACGTCCTCGTCCTGATGCGGCGTCCAGGTCACCGCGTTCGACGACGACAGCATGACGCCGACCGAATAAGGCTGCGCTGCGACCGGCTGCTGCAGGTCCGCGTCAAAGTCGCCGAGCTTCGCGGTCTTGATCGAATGATTGCCGTCATTGGTCTTGACGACGAAGGCATATTCGACGCCGGCCGGCAGCCAGATCGGGTAAGGGAAGCGTATCTCGCTCCATTGGCCGATGATCGCCTCGTGCATGTCGTAGAAGGCCTGAGCGATCACGTTGACCGTCGGAATGCCGTTGGCCACCTCGACCATTTCGAACACGATCGGGTTGGCCCGGTCGCCGATCAGGCAGACCTTCAGGTTGACGCCGGCGATGTGGCGGCCTTCCGTCAGCGTGAATGTCTGCGCCAGCGGATCGGACCGGCTGCCGCCATTGCCTCCGCCGCCGCCACCGCCGCCGGTCTCGCGTGGCGCGGTGACCGATGTCTGCTGCACCGTGGTCGTTATCACCCGGCGCAACGTCTCGATCTCGATCGTGCCCTGCCCGACGAAGATCGCGGCCGCCTTCGATCCGCCCTGCCCTTCGGCGACCAGGCCTTTCGAGCCGGCAGGCACGTTGGCAGGGATGGTGAAGTTGCCGACGATCTGCCCGGCGCCGTCGCCATGCAGGCCACCCGGGTTGACGTCGATGCCGTCGAATTCGAGCTTGGTCAGGTTCTCGCCGGCGCCGAAGCCATGGATGGTGAACTGCAGCGAAATCTGGCGCAGATAGGCCAGGGTCTCCTCGCGGGTCGAGCTCTCGATCGTCTCCTTCTTCGTCGTGGTCGTCGTGGTCGTGGTGCGGCCCGTGGTCGACCTCGACGTCGTGATGACGACCGGCGAGGACAGAGCCGCGGCGCTATCGGAGGCCCATTCCGTTGCGCTCTCGGTCCAGTAATCGACCGGCGGATTGATCGTCATCGACGCCGGCAGCGGCGTGAAGTTCTGGTAGGGATTGATCTTCGTGCAGCGTGTGGCCAGTGCCTGCTCGACCGCGACCTCTTCCGTCCAGTTGAGCATCGTCACGCCGGGCAGGTTGATCGGGTGGAACGTCGGGTCGATCGCCAGGCGCAGCAGCCCGCCGAAGACCGCGCCCGTCTGCGGTTCGCCCTCGTCGCGGTAGCGGTCGGAGGTGAACGGGTCGACGAAGACGCCGTTCTTCGAGATCGGCTCCCGGCTGTCGATGTCGCGCTGCAGCCTTTCCAGCGCGATCAGGTCCAGCGCGTCGACCAGGCTGTTATACATCCGGTCGATCTTGGCCATCGTGTAGGCGCGCACCCGCACATCCGTGACGTTCGGCGTGCTGGTCCAAACGTTCTCGATCAGCGCCAGCGGCAGCACGTCGGCCGGGACGGTCGGCGGCAGCGGGTTCGTGCGGCTCGAAACGCCCTTCAGGTAGACCAAATTGCCGTCGCTATCCATGCCGAGCACGTCGACGCGCGGCAGCTTGAAGTCATAGTCGATCTGGATTTGGCCGCCATTGACACCGCCGGCGACCGTGATCGTGGTGGCAGTGATTTCGGTCGGGACCACAATGCCAAGATAGCGATACTTGACGGTGTAGCTCGACCCTGTCGCCGGCTCGGCGCCGCCGGCCGCCCACGACACCAGATCCCCTGATTTCGAATAGTCGGCGGGGAAATTGTAAGTCGTGGCGCCCTGCTTCACCTCCAGAATTGCTGTGACGCCGGTATTGGGCAGCGCATCGGAGCCGTTTGGCGTTGCGCCGCGGACGATCGTGTCGGTCACTTCCTTCTCGACCAGGACTTCGCGGATGGTCGCGATCGGCCCGTGGTTGAGGGTCACGACGGTCGGATTGGCCCCGAAGGTGTGCACCTCAGTCGGGATGCGGAACAGATCGAAAGTCTCAAGCTCGCGATGGCGCAGCGCGGCATAGCGCGTGCGCTTCTGGCCCTTGATGTTGGCCACACCCTCGGCGATCGAGAAGACCTGGTCGGTCCCGTCCTTGCCGAGCGAGGTGACAAGACAGTCCTTGTCGCCAATGACATAGTTGCCGTTGGCGTCGAAGTCGTAGAGCGCGAGCTGCGCGTTGATGCCGGTCAGGTTGGGCGGTGGCGTCTGGTCGATCGCGACGCCGTCCTTCAGCAGATAGACCGAATAGAGGTTGCCCTCGCCGGCGTCGCCGGAGAAGCCCCAGAAGAGCGTCTTGACGATGCGGGCGGCGCCGGCCTCTCCTTCCGATGGAGCACCCGGCTCAAGACCTTTCAGCGCCGGCTCTTCAAGCTCGGTCACATAG
>NZ_RZRY01000511.1:0-4640 GCF_003998035.1 Mesorhizobium sp. M2A.F.Ca.ET.039.01.1.1
CTGTCGGTCCAGCTCGTCCCACAGTTTGTCACAAAATCCGGATCGAAACGTGGGACGCGATGTGGGACTTCAGAACGAGGTTTCGATGGCGCTGACTACTCTCAAGGTCAAACATGCTGGCCCCGGCAGGCACGCCGACTTGCACGGGCTATATCTGCTTGTGCGCGAAAGCGGAACGCGATCGTGGGTGCTCCGGATGCAGCATGCCGGGCAGCGGCGGGATTTCGGTCTGGGACCCGCCCACGACGTACCACTGGCCGACGCGCGGATACTCGCGGCAGACCTGCGCAGGGCGGTACGCGCCGGCATTGATCCGACCTCCAGGCGGCGCGCGACCCGTAAATCGGCACGACCTTCGAGAAGGTGACGCGCGATTGCTACGACGCGATAAGGGCGGCTGGAAGGACCAGCGACACGCCTCATGGATGTCGAGCTTTGAGCGGCACGTGCATATTGGCGGCAAAGCCGTTACAGCGGTCGACAGCGCGGCGGTGCTGTCCGTGCTGGAGCCGATCTGGTTGACCATCCCGGATACAGCCAAGCGGGTGCTTCAGCGTATCGGCACCGTGATGGACTTCGCGCACATCAAAGGGCTGGTGCCGGACGAAGTTTCGCTTCGATCGGTGACGCGCGGTCTGCCGCGCCAGACCCGTCGCGCGACCCACCGCGCCGCGATGCCGCATGAGGATGCGCCCGCCTTCATGAAGACGCTGAGCGCTCTTCCCTCAACCCTCGGTCGGGACGCGCTCAGGCTCACGGTACTGACCGCTGTGCGTTCGAATGAGGCTCGCAAGGCGACCTGGGCCGAGTTCGATCTCGACAAGGCGGTCTGGTCGATACCCGCGGCCAGAATGAAGATGAAGGAAGCCCACGTCGTTCCGCTCGCCCCCGCTACGGTCAAGCTGCTGCGCGCGCTGCACCAGCGTCACCTCGCATTACACGGCGAGGTTAAGCCGGAGAGCCTGCTGTTCAGCTTCACAGGTGACAAGCCGATCAGCGATATGACCATGCTAAAGGTTCTGCGGGACATGAAGGTTGGGAATGCGACCGTTCACGGCTTTCGCAGCACGTTCACCGATTGGGTGGCCGAATGCACCAACGTGCCGAAGGAAAGTCGCAGACAAGGCTTTGGCACATCGCATCGCCAACGCGGTTGAAGCAGCCTATCGGCGCACCGATTTTTTTGACCGGCGTCGTATGCTGATGAACGAGTGGACCGAGTTTCTCCTGGGCTAAGTGCAGGGCGAACCGCTCGACCTCACTGCCGAGGAGAACGCCACCATTGGGGCGCTAAACGCCGAATATCAGAAGCTCGAGGCCGAATATGTCCGAACTGAACCGGCTGATGCCCGCTATCAGCCAGAAGGTCTTGATCCAGCAATTGCGCGAGATGGAGGCGCACGGCATCGTGAGCCGCACGGTGTTCCCGCAGGTGCCGCCTAGAGTGGATTATGAAGCGACGCCGCTGGGCCAAAGCCTGAGGCCAGTTCTACTTGACCTGTGCAAATGGGGCCGCCGCCACGCCGCCGAGCTCGACGAACTCGATAGCCTCGGCGATGGCGGGAAACTGTCGCTGCCCGATTAGTCTAGCCGCGCGGCGCGTCGTCTTCGCCCTCGACCATCAGCTTTCCGATCAATTCGCGAACCCAGCGCTGCCCGGCATGGCCGTGACAACGCTCGTGCCAGATCAAGCCGATATCGAACCGCTCGCTCAGCCAGGGCAGATCGATGATCGTCAGCCTTTCCGATTGGGCACGAAACAGCCGCCTGGGTACGAGCGCGACAAGATCGCTGCTGGAAACAATTTCGGGAATGAACAAGAACGAGCCCGCTGACATGACGACATTGCGCCGATAACCGAGAACCCCCAAGGCGTCGTCAACTGGTGTCTCGAAATTGCCGCCTCGCCGTGAGACGATGATATGTTCCAGCCTGACATAGTTCTCGATCGTCAGACCAGGCTTCAGATCCGGGTGGCTTTGCCTGCCGATGAGGACATATGTTTCCTCGTAAAGATGACATGCACGTAGATGCGGCATCGCGGGATCGGGTGTGGCGATCACCAAATCGATATCGCCGTTCGCCAACTGCTGTTCCATGAGGGCGGGGGACAGGTGCCAAACCGCCACGCGCACGCCTGGTGCTATCCGCCGGAGCGCTAAGACGAGCGGCATCACAACGGCTGCCTGGACATAATCCGAGCAAGCGATCGACACAGCGAGTTGCGCCGTTTCGGGATCGAAGTCCCTGTGGGATTGCAGTGTCGAGCGCACCCGATCCAACGCCTCGCGCAATTGCGGGGCAAGTTCTGTTGCCTTGGCGGTCGGGGTCATTCCGCGCTGGGCGGGAAGAAGCAAGGGATCGTCGAACAAATCCCGCAGCCGCGCGAGTTGCGCACTGACTGCCGGCTGGCTGAGATGCAGCTTCGCCGCCGCCTTGGTGACGTTCCGTTCGGCGAGCAGCACTTCGAGCGTTGCCAGAAGGTTGAGGTCGATGCGGCTGGTATCTACCACCTTTATTCCCGAACAAAATATAATCGATTTCAAATATGGCCGGAAAGCCTCCATCCTGCAAGCATCGACGCGGGAGCTTCACCAATCTCTCCCGCGGGAGGCAAGGATGGTCATCGTCAGTTTTCTTTATCCAATACTGAGCAAGCACGCTTCGATGCTGCCCATCATGTCGAGAAACATGTGCCCTTGGCCCCGGGCCTGCTTGGCGGCGCCGTCAGAGGCATTCATCGATGCCGGCTACACCAAGCGTCAGGCGCTCGACGTGCTGATAGGGCTTGCCGCCAAGCTCATCTCCAACTTCACCAACGCGCTGGCCCATACCGAGCTTTATGATCGGGTGAAGCCGCTGGCTTGGGTACATCCCAGCGAGCGCTGAAGCGCACCCCCCACTCCACGATAGAGACAGAGAAGCATGATGATGAAGAATATCCTGATTGTATCTGCGCACCCCGAACCAACCTCGCTCACCCGGCAGTTGGTCGATGTTACTGTCGAGACGCTTGGCGCCGCCGGACACGAGATCGTGCAATCCGAACTTTACGGCATGAAGTGGAAAGCAGTGTTCGACGCCGACGACTTTCCCGTCCGCACCAATCCCGACCGGCTGTCGTTCATCATGGAATCCGGCCATGCCTATGCGACCGGCAACCAGACGCCGGATGTTGTCGCCGAACAGGCCAAACTCCTTGCCGCGGACGCGGTCATCCTGCAGTTCCCGCTGTGGTGGTACAGCGTGCCCGCGATCCTGAAGGGCTGGATCGAACGCGTCTATGCCTTTGGTTTCGCTTATGGCTACCAGAACGGCACCAACGAGTTTCGCTTCGGGAACGGCATCCTGAAGGGCAAGCGCGCGCTGGTAAATGTTCAGGCCGGTGGACCTGTGGTGGACTATGGCCCGCGCGGGATCAACGCGCCGATTGAGCAGCTGCTCTTTCCGCTGACCCACGGCGCGCTCTTCTATCCGGGCATGGATGTGCTGCCCACGCACGCTGTCTACAGCGCCGGCCATGTCTCCACCGCCGAAGAGGTCGAGGCGATCAAGGCGGGCTGGCGCGCGCGACTCGCCGGGCTGTTCACGGACGCGCCAATCCCGTTCCGTGCGCAGAACGGAGGCGATTTCCCCGATCGCCACACCATGGCGGATGACGTCGCGCCGGGCCAGACCGGCATCGTCGCGCATGTCGAAAGGGTGGTCGAGACGGTTGACGCGTGAGGCACGACGATCATGAAGCCTTCGCTGATCGCGCTGGCCGCGGGAGCATTTGCCATTGGCACGACTGAGTTCGTGATCATCGGCCTGGTTCCCGGGATCGGGCGCGATCTCGGGATAACGCTCCCGGCGGCTGGTCTGCTCGTTTCCGGCTATGCCCTCGCCGTGACGGCCGGTGCCCCCACGGTCACGGCGTCAGTCGGGGCATCTGCCGCGCCGGCCGCTAGCGGTTGGATTGATGCTGCTGTTCGCGCTCGGCAATCTCTTGAGCGGCTTCGCGTCCGGCTATGGCGCGATGCTGGCGGGACGCATCATCGTCCCGCTGGGCCTTCCCAATCGGGAAAGCCCTCGCACTGGTATCTCAGTATTGTGGTTTCGACCGTGTAGGCCAGAACAGGAAGGCGGCGGTGAGAGCTGCGGTGATAGCGAAATGGCACGTACTGGCTTCCGGCGACCAGCGGCTCGTCCACAGGCTGCGGTCAAAGGCTATGCGTCGCCAGCGCCACGCACCGCGCTTCGGAAACGGAGATCAGAAGGTTCGATTTCAACCTCGGCTACATACCGAGCAGTATGCCGAGTAGTCTTCGGCTCTCAGAACATCGATCGACAATATCGGATTCGTGGACACCCTCTTCCTGGAACCGCATCCCAGCTTAAGCGGAGAACATCATGATTTCACCCTACACAATAAACGTCCCTGACGAACGGCTCGCCACGATCAGAGCCAAGGTCGAGGCTTATGACTGGAGCCAGCTGCCGGATGCGGGAGGCTGGTCGGCGGGGGTCGGGGTTGATGACCTCAAGCGACTCGCCGCTTATTGGCGGGACAGCTATGACTGGCGTGCGGTCGAACGGCGCCTCAACGCGCTGCCCAACTTCACGGCCGACGTGGAAGGCGAGCACCTCCACTTCATTCA